>JBJSZR010000267.1:0-7232 GCA_046090385.1 Bacteroidota bacterium | reverse complement strand
TCCTGGCAGGCGACACCAGCTATTGTCCTATCAGCGGCGTAGTGATCGTAACCGACACCCTGGACTGATCGATATGCGAAGAATCAGGTGTTCTTCCGCTGGACCTGTTCCCATTTCTTACGGATGAACTCCCCGAAAGGCGTTTCGCCCGGATCGATTTTCGAATCTGCCGACTTCTTCTGATTGGTCAGCAAGCTGTACTGCTGCTTTCCCAATACAGGTATCCGGGCATCGTAATCCGGGTAGAAGAAAAAGACTCCTGATGTGCGCTCCACCCCTTCAGAAATCACACGATGCAAAGGAGATATATACTCGCCGTGCGTCAATAGGGAAAAATAATCGCCACAATTCACCAACAACGTATCAGGAACCGGCGGGATATCCATCCAATCCCCATCGTGAAAGAACTGAAGCCCGGTGACACCGTTCTGTTGAAGGATAAGCGTTAGAAATCCCCAATCGGTATGCGCACTGGAGCCGATCCGATCATGATAAGCCGGAAATTGCTGATCAGCCATCTTGTACGGAAAATAATGAAACAGTCGCATGACTGAAATAGTGTCGCCATTACGACAAAATGAGTGCAAGTACTCCTCTTGATAACCATAGCCCAATGAAAAAGCGCGCACCAGCGATTGCGCAACAGCTGTCATTCTGGAAAAAAAATCCTCCATTGAATGTTGCCATTCCACTGGAATATTCTCATGAGTCGGCCATACATTGGGTCCTTGCATGGAGTTTTTAGGTAAGATATCAGCGGGCCAAGGATAACCATATGAAAAGGCTTCTTTGACCTCGAGAGCATCCGAACCGCTCTCTTCACCCATTCCGATATAACCACGTAAAAATCCGCCCGGCCTCACACTGATTTTGCGTTTGGCAGTGGCATCGAGACTGAAAAAGGATTTCATTTCAGAAATTGTCTTTGACGTATCGATACCATGCCCGGTCAGATAAAACGCGCCGAAAATCCGACAGGCGTTATCCAGTTGAAGAGCAACCTCCGCCTTGTCTTGGGACTTACCTGCATTAAGAAATGGAGAAATATCGATGATGGGCAAACGCATGGCCGAATGTAAATATACACCGGTTGGTTGAAGGATTTTCATTAACGAATGCTGACGGCCAAACCGTAAGGGTATCTTTGCTCAATGAACTGGCTGGACTTCGCCCTGGGTGCAATTTTGTTGACGGGATTGGTTCGCGGTTTCATCAACGGATTCATTTTTGAAATCGCACATCTCGGAGCCTATTTTCTTGGGCTTTATGCCGGCTTTCGCTTCGCCGATATAATTTCACCTTTCATTGCGGAAATAATGGATGCAGGAGAAGGCGCCGTAAGAGGCGTTTCCTTCGGAATAGTATTTATCGCGGTATGGATCGGCGTGATGTTATTGGGAAAACTATTTGAAGGTTTGGTAAAGGTGGTTTTTCTGGGGGGCTTCAATCGTGTGGCAGGAGCACTGTTCGGCAGCATGAAATATGCCGTGCTTGTGGGCACTGCGCTTTATCTTTTTCACAAGGCAGATTCCACTACGAAATTGATTTCTGCCGATACGAAAGCGGAATCATACCTCTATTATCCTTTGGAAAACCTTGGGCCGAAAATAATGCCGTTGATAGGCAAGGAACGTTGACTGTCAGTTCAAGATGGCCATAACACCAGGCAACTCTTTACCTTCAAAATATTCCAGGAGTGCACCGCCACCGGTAGACACATAAGAAACCTTATCGGCTAGACCGAATGCATTGATCGCCGCTGCCGAATCACCTCCACCTATAAGGGAATATGCACCGTCCGTTGTAGTCGCTGCAATCGATTGAGCTACTGCTCTCGTACCTGCGGCGAACTTATCCATTTCAAAAACCCCCATTGGTCCGTTCCAAAGTATCGTCTTTGAAGAGCGTATCGCTTCGGTGAAATCCCTGATAGCGGTAGGACCGATATCCAAACCCATCCACCCTTCCGGAATCCGCAGATTATCGGCAAGAGATAGATTGGCATCCTTGTCGAACTTGTCGCCAAGGACAGAATCGGCCGGAAGAATCAAGTTGCATCCTTTTTCTTTCGCCTTCTTCATGAGGTCCGAAGCCAATTGCAATTTATCTTCTTCGACCAATGAATCACCGATTTTACCTCCCATAGCTTTGAAAAACGTATATGCCATACCGCCACCGATGATGATATTATCGGCGCGACCGATCAGATTTTCTATGATAAGGATCTTGTCACTCACTTTCGCCCCACCCATTACGGCAGTGAACGGCCTGCCTGCATTTTCCATGACGCGCTTCGCATTTTCAAGTTCTGCCTGCATCAGATAGCCGAAACATTTCGCATCCGGAAAATGAGATGCGATTATGGATGTTGAAGCATGTGCCCGGTGAGCCGTGCCGAATGCATCATTGACATAAATATCGCCGTGAGCCGCCAGTTGGGATGCGAATGCCGGATCGCCTTTTTCTTCTTCCTTATAAAAGCGCAGATTCTCGAGAAGAATGACGTCTCCCGGTTTCATCGATCCCGACATCCGAAACGACTCGTCTCCTATGCAATCGCCCGCGAAATGGACAACGGCTCCAAGCAGTTCCGATGTGCGGTCGACTACATGACGAAGTGTGAACTTTTCAAAATCAACACTTCCGTCCTCCTTGAGCTTTTTCAACGGTCGCCCGAGATGGCTCATCAAGACAATGCTTCCACCAGCGGAAAGAATTTTTTTCAATGTCGGTAATGCACCACGGATCCTGTTATCGTCCGTTATGCGGTATGATTTATCCAATGGAACATTGAAGTCAACGCGAACCAATGCACGTTTACCTTTGAAATCGATCGTATCGAGTGTCTTCATAACGGAAGCAAAGGTAAGGTCTGAAATCCTTATTCTGCCTACCTTAGCATCGTGCGATTTGCAGAAGTGATCGGTCATTCTGCCTTGAAAAAAAGGCTGCTGGGGAACCTCTCCGAAGGAAGGATCAGCCATGCTCAATTATTTCTTGGACCCGAAGGTAGTGGTGCATTCCCCCTGGCACGTGCAGTCGCACAGTATATTCTTTGTCAGAATCCCGGCGCGACCGATTCCTGCGGTGAGTGTGCCTCCTGCATCAAGTCATCCAAACTGGTGCATCCCGATATCTCCTTTTCCTTCCCGATCATCAAACCGGAAAAGATAGAAAAGCCCACTTGCAATGATTTCATTGTGCAATTCAGGGATGCGACACTTGGTCATCCTTACATGAACCACCAGGATTGGATGAATTTTCTTGGTGCAGAAAAAAAACAAGGTATAATTCCTGTGCATGAAGCGCGGGCAATCATCAATCGCCTTTCACTGAAGTCGGTTGAAGGGGATTATCGCATCATCCTGATGTGGCTACCTGAAAAAATGAAGATTGAAACGGCCAACGCTTTGTTGAAGATACTGGAAGAACCACAGGAACGGACCGTTTTCCTACTTGTTGCAGAGCAGGACGAGAATATCCCGTTGACCGTGCTTTCACGGACTCAACTTGTAAAAGTTCAAAAATTGCCGGACGAGGAAATCATCAATGCACTTTCTGAGAAATCCGAAAACGGGAGTAACATCAAGAGCATCGCTCACCGTGCTGATGGCAATTTCAGAGTTGCATTACAACTATTATCAAATGATGATCCCGATGAAGATTTGTCACAGACTTTCCTAGAATGGATGAGGGCTTGTCTGAAACTGAACATCGTACGCTTACAGGAACTGACAGAACAGTTATCGGGTATCGGCAGGGAAAGACAAAAGACTTTTTTCGAATTCTCCCTTTCGATCGTAAGGGAATGCCTGGTGATGAATTATGGCGATGAAAGCCTGTTGAAGATACAGGGAAAAGAGTTAGAAAGTTTCACAAAACTGGCTCCTTTCATAAATGCCGGCAACGCCGAAGAGTTCATCAAGCTGCTTGATGATGCACATTATCACGTCGAGCGGAATGCCAACTTCAAAATCCTTTTTATGGACCTTTCGTTCAAGATTTTTCGTGCGTTGAACAAAAAATAAATACGTGCCTCTTTTCACCAGTTAAAGGTGTGTACCAGTTGTGTGAATAACTGTTGGCGCGTGCCTGACTTCTTCAGTACCACCAAATCGCCAGTCTCTATCCTTAATCTTTCATTGAACCGGTACGATAATCCGATGAAGACCCGGTTCTGATCAAAAGTGATTCCATCCGCATACCAAAATATTTCTTCCGATGCAGTGACTGCCCAACCGGATGTTTTACTGAAATAATGCAAGACTGAGCCGAATACCCTGAATCGGAAACGCATGGGGTCCGATTCAATGAACCGTTGCTCCGCTCTTACACGCAGGGAAAGAAGAGATCGTTCCCTCAGTGATCGTAGCATGAGCTGCTGGGTGGGCCTGTTTTCTGAAAGATACTCCTTCCCGTCGTCAAGGTACAGTCCATTAATTGCAATTGCGTAACCCGCCGCAATCGAGACCTTATCGCTAAAGGAGTATTGGATGAAATTCCTGAACATCACTTGTTGCAAGTCGGTGAAAGCGTTGTAATTTCTCCACTGGTAATCGCCAACAATCGCCCAACGGTCATTGAATTTGCCCGAAAACATGTAGGACATCCAATTACCAAAATCGGAAGTCTGGCCTGAAAGCAAAAGGGGCGCAAACAGATAAAGTGGTAGTAAAAACCACACCGGAAGAACCTGGAATTTTTTCTTGCTCTTCACTACTAATTGAAAATCAGCTGAATGAATAGTCCCCAAGATTGCTTATTTTTGTAAAAATACGCTTTTAGAACCCCGATAACCGTATGGCGTGTGCATCGTGTAGCAGTGGAAAAGACGGCCAACCAGGAGGATGTCGTAACAACGGCACCTGTGGTACGGGCGGTTGCAATAAACTGAATGTATATAACTGGCTCAGCGACATGGTGCTGCCGGCCGGCCAGGCTCCCTATGATATCGTCGAAGTACGTTTCAAGGGAAGTCGCAAAGAATTTTTCCGTAACAAAGAAGTCCCCGATCTCAAAAGTGGCGATGTAGTGGCCGTGGAAGGTTCTCCTGGTCATGATGTAGGTGTCGTATCCATGACCGGCGAACTTGTGCGTTTTCAATTACGCAAAAAAGGATTGACGGAGTCTTCCGATCAGATACGGGCGCTTTATCGCAAAGCAAAACCCATTGATATAGAAAAGTGGCACGAAGTACGTGACAAAGAAGCCTCCCTTCTACTGCGCTCCCGCTCTGTTATTCAAATGCTCAAACTTCAGATGAAGCTGAGTGATGTGGAGTTCCAGGGCGACGGAAAAAAAGCTACGTTTTACTACACGGCTGACGAACGTGTCGATTTCCGTGAACTTATCAAACGACTTGCCGACGAATTCCGCATCAGGGTCGAAATGCGTCAGATCGGTATGCGCCAGGAAGCAAGTCGCGTGGGTGGTATCGGTGTATGCGGATTGGAATTGTGTTGCTCTACTTGGCTTACCGATTTCAAAACGGTATCGACAAGTGCAGCCCGTTATCAGAACCTCGCACTTAACCCCGCTAAACTTGCAGGTCAATGTGGTAAACTGAAGTGCTGCCTGAATTTCGAACTGGACAGTTACATGGATATCATGAAGGATTTTCCAGCCACCAACATAGCACTGGAAACTGAAAAGGGGCGTGCCACACATCAGAAGACCGATATCTTCAAACGTCTGATGTGGTACGCATATACTTCTTCTCGACGTGAAGGGGGGGAATCATTCGACGGACCGGATGGAGGCAATTGGGTCGCTATTCCGCTTGACCGTGTAAAAGAAATCATCGCCTTGAATAAAGTCGGAAAGAAAGCCGGCGATTTGTTAGAAGGCGAATGGCTGGAAGTCGAAGAGGAAAAAGAACCAGACTACCTCAATGTGGTCGGTCAGGACCGGATCGACCGCATGGACAAGAAGAAAAAGAAGAAGAAGAAAAAGAAATGCAAGCCTGGAGAAGGAAATGACAGGGGCCCAGCTCAGGGCAGAACGCAAAGCAAACCTATAGAAGGTGCTGAAAAAAACCCGACGGGAAACAAGCCTCAAGGCGACAGAAATCAGCCGAAACGGGAAGGCCAGCCTCCGCGTCCTGACAATAACCAACGCAGACAAGGCGAAAATCGTCAGGGTAGTCAGCGACCACCACAGAACAATCCGCCTGCAGCTCCGAAACCTCAGACTAATTCGGGACAACAGCGTCCTCCCAGGCAGCAGCCTCCAAGAAAACCCGACCAGCAGTCATGATTCCCAGAATATGGCGGCACGCATTCGTTCTGCTGATATCGGCAGTAACATTCACTTCCTGTGATAAGAATGTGTTGATGGATGAACATATCGCGCTACCTGATAACAGGTGGAGTTCGACAAACAGTCTCAAACTGGAAGCCGTGATAGCTGATACTGCTGAATCGTATGACGTCTATATCAACGTGCGTAATTCTGCAGGATACGCTTTCAGCAATCTTTTCCTGTTCATAAACACCTACACACCTGATGGTAAACTGGCTCGTGATACCGTGGAGCTGGAACTAGCCGATGAACGCGGGCAATGGAAAGGTGACGGTTTAGGAGACATTTGGGACAACAGGATACTTTTCAAGAAAGGGCAACGATTCCCTGTTCCCGGCACTTATCGTTTTGAATTGGAACAGGCGATGCGTGTCGAGCCTTTGCCAGGTATCATGGATGCCGGATTGAGAATCGAACGTAGCAAGAAAGATTGATTTCAGTTTTTCGAGATCCTAAAACTGAAAACAGAAACTTCTCCGATTCGGGATTCGATTTGCAGGTTCAGGAAATCCAAAGCTTGACCTATTTTGCATGCAATTTATTTTTCGAATTGAACAGTACTGCCAGCCGATTTTTCTAGTGCAACCCGAAGAAATCCTGAAATTAGGGGTTTCGATAACGGTACAGGCAGTATAGGTTGAAAGCAGACGACTTGCTACCTTCGTGGACCCATAAAATTCATCCCTTGATATGAAAAATCTGAAGCTGGTTGCCTTCATAGTGCTGTCCTGTTCGATGATAGCGTCGGCCAATCCCCCCGAAAGTGACTGGGGCATTCTGCCGTATCCCATTCAACAGCAACGTCTGGACAACGGACTGAACGTAGTGACCGTCGAATACCCTTCCCCTGGTATCGCCGCCTTTTACATCCTCGTGCGGGTTGGATCGCGAAACGAAATCGAGCCGGGGCATACCGGCTTCGCCCACTTCTT
>JBJSZR010000266.1:0-1777 GCA_046090385.1 Bacteroidota bacterium | reverse complement strand
CTGCTTTCCGTACGATTGAAAACATGTATTCCTTCCTTCGAAATGTAATTCGCTACTGCAGCAGCTATTGCCTGTTTATCAGGATGCGTCATCAATTCCTCTTTCATGACCAGTTTTCCGATCAGCCACTCTTTTCTTGCAGTGATGGATTGTGTCGCGTCATTCCAGCGGATGGAATCAACAGGAGAAACCGTGCGTATGGTAGCTGCAGGGTCAAATGCAGCAGCAAGGAATATCTTTCCTTCCTTACCGCTCACATCCATTTTTGCCACTGCCAACCATTCAGCATAATCAAGAGTATCATGATCAGGCAGTCTGGCTGAAGCTCCGTTTGCCAACCTGTATTTTCCTCCTCGCGCTTCTTTACGTGCGATACGTTCCGGGTAAGCGGCAGCAACAAGTTCTCCGATATCGGTAGGAATAGGGGCTTTCATAAGGGGCGTGGCATTCAATTCTTTTCTCCATTGCCAAGCTATACGTTCTAACCGTTCCATTGAGGCCCTGTCAGCATTCACCCGTTCACGATTGCGCCATGCAACGAGTGTTTCAATACGTAACGACAAATCTGCTCCAGATTCTCTGCGTAATGGATCACGTTCCTCCAATAATGCGGCTACTTCACAAGCTTCACTCTCCAAGCCTTTCTCCTTGCCGGTTTGCAGCATGTGTGCTATGCGCGGATGAGTCGGAAATTCCAGCATTTTTTTTCCTTGTTGTGTTATTTTTCCATCCTGCAAGGCACCAAGACTTTCAAGTAACTCACGAGCTTGAGCTACTGCACCTGCTGGCGGAGGTGTGATCCATTCAAGCTTTTCAGGTGAATCGTTTCCCCAACCTGCCAACTCCAATACCAATGGTGCAAGATCTGCTATCAGGATTTCAGGAGTGCGTTGCGGAGCAAGGTGATGGGTGGTGGCTTCATTCCAAAGCCGATAGCATACACCTGGACCAAGCCTTCCTGCGCGACCTGCCCGCTGATCGACCGTATCCTTTGTGGATCGGATGGTTTCGAGTCTTGTCAGGCCCGTTGACGGGTCGTATCTGGGCACACGGGAATAGCCGCAATCCACCACGATCCGGATGCCTTTGATGGTCAAGCTGGTTTCTGCGATAGAGGTGGAAAGCACCACCTTCCTGCGACCATATTTGTCGGGTTCTATTGCCGACTGCTGGTCAGTGAACGGAAGGTCTCCATACAAAGGAAGCACATTGGCATCCATCCCCGCTTCTTCCAAGTGATCTTTTGCACGATGAATATCTCCACTGCCAGGAAGGAATACGAGCACATCGCCTTTCTCTTCACGAATTGCTTTCAAAACGATCCGACTAATCTGCTCTGCTAACGATTTTGAATCATCACTCTCCAAGTAGCGATATTCAATAGGGTATTGGCGTCCTTCACTGATAATCAAGGGAGCGTCGCCCAGTTTTTTTCTTAAATCATCACCGTCAAGAGTGGCCGACATCACCAAGATGCGGAGGTCATCGCGCAATACCTGGGAGGATTCGCGACACAATGCAAGCGCCAGATCGGCATGGATACTGCGTTCATGGAATTCATCGAAAACAACTAGTCCGACTTCCTCTAACGCATTATCACGTTGAAGCATCCTTGTCAGGATCCCCTCGGTTACGATTTCGATACGGGTATGTTTACTGACTTTTGTTTCAAAACGGATACGATAGCCAACCATACCACCTGGTTCTTCTTCCAATTGCTCTGCCAGCCGATGTGCAACAGCCCGGGCGGCAAGTCGGCGAGGTTCGAGCACGAGGA
>JBJSZR010000265.1:0-3628 GCA_046090385.1 Bacteroidota bacterium | reverse complement strand
TGAAGCTCCTTATAACGCTGCAAGATCATCTTCACCCGCTGTGCGGTGTTGTAATGCTCTGCACCGACGATGGCAGGGGAGAGGATACGTGAGGTGGAGTCAAGAGGGTCAACGGCAGGGTAGATTCCCAACTCGGCAATCTTACGGTTCAAAACGGTGGTCGCATCAAGGTGAGCGAACGTAGTTGCAGGAGCAGGATCCGTCAAGTCGTCAGCAGGAACGTAAACCGCCTGAACAGAGGTGATCGATCCACGCTTGGTGGAAGTGATACGCTCTTGCATCAGACCCATTTCAGTTGCAAGGGTAGGCTGATAACCAACGGCTGAAGGCATACGGCCAAGAAGCGCAGACACTTCAGAGCCCGCCTGGGTGAAACGGAAGATATTGTCGATAAAGAAGAGGATATCACGACCGCCAGATTTCTCATCGCCATCACGGAAGTATTCGGCAACTGTCAGACCGGACAAAGCCACCCGTGCACGAGCTCCAGGGGGTTCGTTCATCTGACCGAAAACGAGGGTTGCCTGTGATTTGGCCAGTTCGGCGGTATCGACTTTGGAGAGGTCCCATCCGCCTTTTTCCATACTGTGCTTGAATTCTTCACCGTAGCGGATAACACCTGATTCAATCATTTCGCGAAGGAGATCGTTTCCTTCTCGCGTACGTTCACCTACACCAGCGAATACGGAAAGACCTGAGTAACTCTTGGCGATGTTGTTGATCAATTCCATGATAAGAACCGTCTTTCCAACACCTGCACCACCGAACAGACCGATCTTACCGCCTTTTGCGTATGGCTCAATCAAGTCAATGACTTTGATACCTGTGTAAAGCACTTCCGATTCTGTAGAGAGATCCTCGAACCGCGGAGGAGTGCGGTGAATAGGAACACCACCTGTTTTTGACACCGAACCTATACCGTCAATAGCATCACCTACGACATTGAACAGACGGCCTTTGATGGTATCGCCTGCAGGCATCAGGATTGGAGTGCCCATGGCACGAACATGAGTGCCGCGTGTCAAACCGTCAGTTGATTCCATCGAGATGGCACGAACGGTATCTTCGCCAATGTGTTGCTGGACTTCCATTACCAGCGGTGTGGTGCCAGGACGGTCGATTTCCAAAGCGTCCAAAATGTTCGGGAGGGAAGCGCCTTCTGCTTCAAAGCTGACGTCAACTACCGGCCCGATGATCTGGGTGATTTTGCCAATGTTTGCCATTGATATTATCGTGGTTTTAGGGTTTCGAATTTGCGAGCGCAAAGGTAGTGATTAGAAAGCTTGTTATGCACTGCATGATGAGATTGTTGAAAAGGTCGGTTTTGCTTTTAAAATATTGATATTCAATCATTCTGCGACCGATCAAATCTTCGGCTGGAATGATTCAAGGTAATGGGTGCGGAGTATCTTTGCCACATGACCACGATTGAAGAGCTATACGACGTCTTTTTACATCATCCGACTATTTGCACCGATACCCGTCAGCTTTCCCCGGGCTGTATTTTTTTCGCCCTCAAAGGTCCTTCGTTCAATGGTAATTCGTTCGCTGAAGGTGCTTTAAGCGCCGGAGCAGCTTTTGCTGTCGTGGATGAACAGCAATTCGCGGCAAATCCAAGATGTCTGTTGGTAAAGGATGTTCTGGAGGCGCTACAAGCTCTTGCTCATTTTCACCGCAAGCGACTTAACATTCCAGTGTTGGCTGTAACGGGTTCCAATGGTAAAACCACTACGAAGGAACTCATTCGTGCTGTGTTGTCCATGAAATTCAGAACCCTCGCCACCAAAGGCAATCTCAACAATCATATAGGAGTACCGTTGACCTTGCTATCCATCACAGATGAAATCGAATTCGCAGTCATCGAAATGGGTGCGAATCACCAGCATGAAATCGAATCTTATTGCCTGTATGCCGAACCCGATTTCGGACTCATCACCAATGTAGGGAAGGCGCACTTAGAGGGTTTTGGAGGTTTCGAAGGTGTAATGAAAGGCAAGGGTGAGTTGTACCGGTACATCTCGTCCCGTCGTGGAATGCTTTTCATCAATGCCGATAATGAGCACCTGGTTTCGATGGCGCGTGAACGTGACGCAGAAAATAAATTCACCTATGGTACAGGTCTTGATGTTGATTGTAAAGGTGAACTTTTGGCAGAGCAACCCTTCCTGAAAATATCCTGGAAGTGCAGAGATGCACAAGGAGTTGTCGATTCTCGGCTGGTCGGTCGTTATAATTTCGAGAACATACTTTCCGCTGTAGCCATTGGTTGCTATTTCGGGGTGCCTGCAGAGGCGATTGATGTCGCCATTGCTGCATACGCGCCCGATAATAGCCGGTCGCAAATGATAAAACTAGGTTCCAATGAAATCGTACTGGACGCCTACAATGCTAATCCCACCAGCATGGAAGCAGCCATCCGGAATTTTTTCGAGATGAAAGGGATAAACAAGATCGCCTGCATTGGCGATATGGCCGAGCTTGGAGGAGAAACAGATGTGGAACACGAACGGATTGTAAAACTCCTTGGAGAAAAGGCCTTTTCAGAAGTCCTGCTCGTGGGGAAGAGTTTCGGAAAATTCAAAGAAATGCTTCCATGTCTCCATTTTGAGGATTCTTCTCAGGCGGCTGCTTGGATGAATAAAAACAAGCCGAAGGATTCTCTCATACTCATCAAGGGATCAAGGAGCACTCGTATGGAGCGCTTGCTTGAAGCATTGGAAAATTGAGTCCTTCATTTTCTCTCCGCGAGCGATTCCAAACCAACGCTCACCGAGCGCAGCCCAGTGCAACCCTCCCTATGATTTCCACCAAAGTTCACCCAGCGAAGCCGAGGTGAGCGTTGTCATCTCACACACGATAGGGTTACTTGCCGATAATGGATCTGGAAATTACAATCCGCTGGACTTCCGATGTGCCCTCGTAAATCTGAGTGATTTTAGCATCGCGCATGAGTCGCTCCACATGGAACTCTTTTACATAACCGTAACCACCATGTACTTGAACGGCTTCGACTGTCACATTCATTGCTGTTTCAGAAGCGAACAACTTGGCCATGGATGATGCCAATCCGTAGTCGAGATGATTATCCTTCATCCATGCCGCCTTCATCGTAAGCAAGCGAGCCGATTCGATGGATGTCGCCATATCAGCCAACTTGAACTGTATAGCCTGATGTTCGCTGATAGGTTTGCCAAACGCCTTGCGCTCCTTTGAATATTGCAAGGATAATTCATATGCTCCGGCTGCAATTCCTAATGCCTGAGCAGCAATACCGATCCGTCCACCGGTAAGTGTCTTCATTGCGAACTTGAATCCGAATCCGTCTTCACCGATCCTATTCTCCTTCGGCACTTTCACATCGGTGAACATCAGGGAATGGGTGTCGCTTCCGCGGATACCCAATTTGTTTTCTTTCGGACCTATTGTGAAGCCGGCCCAGCCTTTTTCAACGATGAAGGCATTGATGCCTTTGTGTCCCTTTGCAACATCGGTTTGAGCAATCACCAGATACACGGATGCCGAGCTGCCGTTGGTTATCCAGTTTTTAGTGCCATTCAAAACATAATGATCGCCGGCATCGATGGCAGTAGTATGCTGAGAGGTGGCGTCAGATCCGGCTTCTGGCTCG
>JBJSZR010000264.1:0-4784 GCA_046090385.1 Bacteroidota bacterium | reverse complement strand
GAGCGATATTGGCTAATAAGAAGTGAAGAGACCAATTATGAATTGATAGCTCGTTCAACTGAATCTGCTCAAATTCTTCGACTCCAGGTTTGATCATGATAAATAATAATGAAGCGATTATCAGGTTCACAGCAGGACCCGCGATTGCAACCAGGATTTCCTGTAACGGTTTTTCAGGAATGCGCTCCATTCGAGCCACGCCTCCGATAGGCAAAAGTATTATGTCCTTTGTCCGGCAACCGAACCTTTTCGCAGTGAGGACATGTCCCAGCTCATGCAGGATGACTGTCGCGAAAACCGCGACCAACAGTAAACCAAGAAGTACAGCTGAATAAAACGAGCTCTGTTTGATCCACTCCGAAACAAGCACGTAAAGCAGCAACAAAAGGAAAGACCAATGCAGAAAAATCCTTGTCCCCGCTAAATCAGCTACCAACCATGTGCCTTGGGGATTTTTTTCCATAACTGAATATCCAATTTACGTTGAACACTTTAGCACCGACCGCATGACTTGAATATTTGCAACTCTCGATGAAAATCGAAATACGAGCCTTTTGACAGAAGCACACACTGCATTGCGTATGACAGATGATTCATATCCTGAAGTTGCATACATTTATAATCCAGAGGTTGATCCGTGAAAAGACATCAATGGCACCTTGGTATGATAAGCTACCCGCTTGGTCGTACTACGCTCGAATAATTTTCTGAGGAACGGTCTCTCTCTCAAAGTCATGGCAATCATATCCGCTTTGATTTCTTCTGGATACTCAACGATACCCTCAAAAACATCGTCGTCTTCAAGAAGCTTGAAAGAGATGCGATCGAAACCCGTTTCTTCCTTCATGCGATCGGAGAAACGTTCGATGGCATCGAACTCATAGGTCTTGTCGAATTTACCCGTACTGATGTGAAGTAGAACGACCTCAGCACCCAACTGCTTTGCAAAACCGAAAACCTCTTCCACATTTTCAAAATCTCCCTCTTCATAACTGGTCGCATACAGGATCCTGTCGAAATTAGTCCATTCCGACTCATCAGGAACAGCTATTACAGGAACTGTGGCTTTTTCCATAACTGAACCTGTTACGGTACCGATCAGCGCCTCGCGCAGTCCGGTGGCTCCACGCGTGCCCATAACGATGAAGTCTGCATCGGCTTCTTTGGATGCACGCGGAACAGACTCTTCAGCGAATCCATCAGATACCGATGTGGAAATAATCGAAGCCGGGAAATCTTTTTTCAGTCTTGCTACCAGATTATCCAAACCTTCGTGGGATGCCTTATCAAGATCCATATCAGAAGGCAGCGCCAATGGAAGATCGGTTGCATAAACAGGTAACACATATGAATGATGCAACACCACGGAAGCATTCATTTTTCCGGCAAGGAACAAAGCAAATCTGGCAGCATGTTCAGCCTGCGGCGAGAAGTCGGTTGGAACCAGGATTTTTTTCATGATACTTTTTAGTTTTTTTTAGAAGCGAGTAACCAAGGCGATCCTATCATAATCAGTCAATCGACCATCTTCAACGAACTGGACCTTGCCCCCTTTTTCAATCACTTTCTCGATCACATCATCAACAGCATCAGCGACCTTTCTGTAACCGTGGGCTGGCTCCTGCCCTACCACCAAGGTTGCCAAATCGTCGCCCATTGATGCTTTTTGCTGATAACTGCTTTCTACCAATAACAATCTACCTCTTCCCTCCACGGCCGCTCTCCATACCTCAACGATTCCGCCGCAAAAATCACCCTTACTTAAAGCTCCTGACAAAACGTTAAAGGCTTTAGCCTCGGACTCATCATCCATTTTTTTCAAAACAGGCATGACCCTATCGTGTATTTGAGGCACAGTTGCGTGCTCGAAATTCCCCTCGATATAGCCGACTATCCTATCGCCCAATGAAGTACCAGAGCGGTAAATGCCCAGCATTTTATTATCACCCATGATGATAACCGGCAATTCGTTTCCCTTGACAGCATTGGTTAAAACATCATCGATGAAACGCAGGTAATTTCTGGTGTTTTTTTCATCGTAAGCTTCTGTATCAAGGTAGTCCCAACCGGGCAGACTGTGACTATTGGTGACATCTTGAATATCTGCAGGCATATCCTTGTATTTCACCGGAACCAAAGAGATACCGTTGCCAACAGCTGTCCTAACAGCATTTTTGGAAATCAGTACCAGCAAATATTCACGATGCATTTGAGCGGCCATCTGTAAGTCCCGTACTTCAAATGAATCGTCCACTATCACCTTCTCTTCCACCTCGAAAGGCAGATGAACCACCTTGGAATGATGTTGTGACACATAGACTGCCAAACCATGCGAAAGGCTGGTGAAGTCAATCGCATTGACAGTTTCATTCAATTTTCCCACCAATTCATGGGTCAAGTGCTTACTGAAACGATCCGAAAGTTGATTTTCAGCGTTTTTTACGAGGTCAACCATATGCTTCCTGTCCAATTTGAATTTAGGATATGCCGGATGCGTTGGTACTAATAGTGAAATAGCTGGATAAGCGTGTTGTCCGATCAATGTGTTTTCCTGGTTTTTCATAGTGTTTTGAACTATTTGTTATGCAGGTAAAACTACCAGAATCAGCTCCCAGGACTGATGACTACGGTCAAGACAGAAAATGACATTAATCAGTAACAAAACTCCACGTAATAGCGTTATTTTTATGATTAGTAAATAAAGTACGATTATGTTATCCAATGCGAATCTAAGATCCTTTGCCATCGGCTTATCCATGATTGCCATGACTGTTTCAGGTTGTGAAAAAGAAGATCACAGCGGACATTCAGATTCTACGGGCCATGTGGATTTCACAGTCACCAATAAAGTCGATAATGAAATACTTCAAATCGGGCAACGTAATTATACAACAGCAGACGGAGACTCCTTCCAAATCGATCTGCTCAAATACTTCATTACGAATTTCACATTTGTAAAAGCAGATGGTAGTGAGCATAATGTGGGCAATTACGATCTGATCAACTCAAACAACCCGGCCAGCTATGATATCAGTCTTAACGGAATTCCTTTCGGAACCTATACAGGTTTGCGCTTTTATCTGGGAATAGACAGTGCACGGAATAACGACCTTACCAACATCGGAGATTTGGATCCATCCACAGGCATGTTCTGGCCATGGAATACAGGATATATTTTCTTTATGGCAGAGGGTAGCTTCGTAGGCTCCACTGGAACTGAAACACCTCTTAGGCACCACTACGGAGGCACATCCGCTCTTGTGTCCATTGATCTCCCTATGGATATCACCATCAGCTCTGGTCATCGCCATGTGGACTTGGCATTCAATATAAATGCCCTATACAACACTCCCACTCCAATCGACCTTGATGTGGATTACGATCGTCAATCGTTCGCCAGCGATCGTACATGGCTGGAAAGCATGAAAGGAAATTTCCCAGGAGCATTCTCGATTACCGGCATTCATTGATAAATTCGTTATGATGAAATCGGGGAGAAATTACTTAGTGCTTTTTGCCTTATCCTTGATCTTTGCCTGTGGCAAAGATGTCGAACAGCCCGACAGGGAAGGTCCTACCCCTTACAACCTCGAGATCCCATCCTCCTTGCCCAACTTTCCCATTCCTCCCGACAATCCATTGACGGTTGAAGGTGTTGCTTTGGGCAAAAGACTTTTTTACGACCCGTTACTATCAGGAAACAATACGCAGTCGTGTGGCAGCTGTCACAATCAAATGGATGGCTTCACAGATCACCGTCTTCAATTCAGTACAGGGATCGATGGAATAACCGGTAACCGCAACTCGATGCCATTGTTCAATCTCGGATATGCCGATGGTTTCTTTTGGGATGGAGGTGCAAGCACATTGGAATCACAAGTGCTTGGACCGATCATCAATCCAATCGAAATGCATGAGGATATCAGTAATTGTGTGGCTGAACTGCAGAACGATTCGGTTTATCCCGGCTTGTTCAAAGGAGCGTTCGGAACCGATTCAATAACGATATCATTAGTGATGAAGGCCATTGCACAATTCGAGCGAACCATATTGTCAGGAAACTCACGGTATGACCGATACAAGTCAGGACAAGGTTCACTCACTGCACAGGAAATCCGTGGAATGACGCTTTTCGAGGATTTCCAAAAAGGCGACTGCATTCATTGTCATACACTAGGCAGGAATTTCTCCGACTTCAGCTACCGGAATAATGGCCTTGACTCCATTCCTATCGACAGTGGCAGAGCGATAATCACACAAAATCCTGCAGATGCGGGAAAATTCAAAGTTCCGACCTTGCGCAATATTGAAGTAACAGGTCCTTACATGCACGACGGACGGTTCTCCGATCTGCAACAAGTAATGGACCATTACAATACTGGTTTTCACTACCCGCCCAATCTGGATGTGAACATACGATTGGCCGTAAAGGGAAGAATGTCTCAACAAGAGATGGATGATATCATCGCATTTTTAAAGACCCTTACTGACCAATCTTTTCTCACGAATCCTGCTTTCAGTCGTAATTGACCGATTCTTCCCGGGCATTTGGTATTGTCAGCATAGTAAACTATGCTTAACTTTCACAGTAAGTCGCATCCTGATTAAGGTGACTTTCTTGAAATAAAGACCATGAAAAAATATTTACTCGCAGTCATTGCAATCATCATTTCGGTTTTCATATCTACCAAAACCCATGCAGCGTGTCAGCCGGGCACAGAAGAGGTGGTCATCCGCATCGTGCCGGACAGCTGGCCTCAGGAAATCAGCTGGCAGCTGGCAGT
>JBJSZR010000263.1:0-6941 GCA_046090385.1 Bacteroidota bacterium | reverse complement strand
GTAACCACTCGAATAAGGGCCTCATCCGCCATATTTGACTATCTTCGCCCTATGGATTCGACCCGCCAACTCAAATATGCCCGACTGATCCAACGAGAAATGGGCGATATTTTCCAGCGTAACGGGCCGGGATACTATGGAAAAGCCTTTGTGACCGTCACCGGAGTGCGTGTGAGTCCGGACTTGGGAATAGCCAGGGTTTATCTCAGCGTTTTCGGAGTAAAGGATTCACAGGCCGTCATAGATACCATTGCAAGCCATACCAAGGAAATCCGGCGCGAACTGGGCAGTCGTATACGCCACCAGGCCCGCATCATACCTGAATTGAAATTCTTCCTTGACGATTCTCTTGACTACGTGGAGAAAATCGACAAACTTCTTAACGAAACGAAAAAACAGGATCCCGAGCCTCAACAGCCCGACAACGGTACGGCTTGATCAACCACCATCGTCTGACCTCATGCAATACGATCCCATAAAACGTTCACTCGGCAATGTCTTCAACAGGACTCCGTTTCTGCGAAAAGTGTTTTATAGGTTATTGGATCTGCTTTTATTGAGAGCATGGCATGTGCATAAGGAACTGCGCTCGCTAACCCCCGAAGTCTCTGCAGGAAAAAAAAACGTGCAAGTGCTTGATGCTGGAGCAGGGTTCGGACAGTACACTTACTGGCTGAACAGGAAGCATCCGGATTGGAATATCCTTGCAATTGACGTAAAGGATGAACAGGTGGCCGATTGCAACCGTTTCTTTTCACAAATAGGAAGCAAGAACGTCTTGTTCCAGGTTGGCGATCTGACTACCTATGTGAACCCGGAAAAATATGATCTGGTCGTATGTGTGGATGTCATGGAGCACATAGAGCCGGACGTACAAGTATTCAAGAACTACCATGCTTCCATGAAAAAAGGAGGGGTGTTGATCATCTCCACTCCCTCTGACCAAGGAGGAAGCGATGTACACGGCGAGGGCGAAAGCTCATTCATCGAGGAACATGTACGTGACGGTTATAACATCCGGGACATCGAGGAAAAACTCCGCTCCGCTGGATTTTCGAAAGTAGAAGCCCGGTACCAGTATGGATCTCCTGGAAAGATCTCCTGGCGACTCTCCATGAAGTATCCGATACAACTACTGGGTGTTTCAAAACTCTTCTTCCTTCCGCTCCTCCCTTATTACATCCTCACTTATCCGCTCTCTTACCTTCTGAACTGGATGGATGTTTCCTTGAAACATCCTACCGGAACCGGACTGATCGTGAAAGCATGGAAGTGACGTTTGAATGATCGTTTTCAAAAACTCGAACAATACGGCATGTAGTTGATGCGACTGCCTTTTTTCATCGCCCGACGCTATTTTCTTTCGCGCCGTTCACAGCGCGCAGTAAATATCATTTCACTCGTTTCCGTTGCCGGTGTATTCGTTGGAACAGCTGCGCTTGTGATCGTGCTGTCCGTATTCAACGGATTCGAGCATCTGGTGATCTCACTGTATGACTCTTTCGATCCGGACCTGAGAGTCGAAGCGAAACGTGGAAAGCATTTCCATTCGGATGCACTTCCTTGGGAAAAACTGAAAAAACTCGAGTCGGTCGAGTTGATAGCGCCGGTTATCGAAGAGAATGCACTTGTACGTTACAAGGACCGTCAACAGATCGTAACCTTGAAAGGAGTCACGGACGATTTCGTTCGTATTTCGGGTGTTGACAGTATGATTTCGTCCGGAGATTTCATATTACAGGAGGGTGATACCGATTTCGCTGTGATTGGTTCCGGTATTGCCTACGCTTTGCAAATGGGAAACGACGGTGCCATCAACCAGATGGATCTTTATGCACCTCGACGGAATCAATCTTCTCTATTGAACCCGGAAGAATCTTTCAATCGCCGTTTCATCCCTCTGTCAGGTGTCTTCTCGATTCAGCAGGAGTACGACATGAAGTACATCCTTGTTCCCTATCGATTTGCCCGGGAAATCCTGGAATATGATTCACTTGTAAGTCATGCCGAAGTGAAAATAAAATCCGGATTCTCGATCGATGAAGCCGCTGACGAGGTGAAGGCATTGATCGGAAACGGCTTCGAAGTAAAAAGCCGTTTAGAGCAACATGAAGCGGTTTACCGGATCATGAAATCAGAAAAATGGGCCGTATTCCTGATCCTCACTTTCATACTCATTGTCGCCACTTTCAACATAGTAGGCACTTTATCGATGCTGGTGATCGAAAAGAAAAAAGACATCGCCGTACTCTACAGCATGGGAGCAGAAAAGCGTTTGCTTCAGCGGATCTTTTTAGCCGAAGGGATGTTCATCAATCTGGTAGGTTCGGTTTCAGGAATGTTGGCGGGCACTCTGATTTGTCTTGGCCAACAGTATTTCGGGTGGATCAAACTGGGGAATGGAGGAACCTTCGTGATTGATGCCTATCCGGTGCAAATGCAAGGCGTAGACTTTTTTTATGTTTTCGTAACTGTGAGTGCCATCGGTTGGCTGGGTGCGTGGTACCCGGCAAAAAAGATGGTTACACGCAGTCTTGACCTGTCAGTTGTACGTAACGATGAGTGACTAAGAACCGGAAACGAACTGACGAAGGAACCGCACATCGTTCTCCGAGAAAAGTCTGAGGTCCTTAACACCATATTTGAGCATAGCGATACGCTCGACGCCCATACCGAAAGCGAAACCGCTGTAGCGCTCGGGGTCGATTCCGCAATTCTTGAGCACATTCGGATCCACCATGCCACAGCCCATGATTTCGAGCCAGCCGGAGTATTTACAAACGTTACATCCTTTGCCCTTACATATTTCACAAGTGACATCCATTTCTGCAGAAGGCTCAGTGAAAGGGAAATAGGACGGACGTAAACGTATCTGTGTATCACTACCGAACATTTCACGAGAGAAGAAAAGCAGTGTCTGTTTCATATCGGCGAAGGTGACACCTTCGTCGATGTAAAGGCCTTCAACCTGATGGAAAAAACAGTGTGCACGGGCTGAGATGGCCTCGTTCCGATAAACTCTTCCCGGCATAAGTGAACGTATCGGAGGCTTTGTGGTTTCCATCACACGTACCTGTACGGAGGAGGTATGCGTCCTCAATGCGATGGACTGACTACCCTCTTTCATTTCTATGAAGAAGGTATCCTGCATGTCGCGTGCAGGGTGATTCTCTGGAAAATTGAGCGCGGTGAAATTATGCCAATCATCTTCGATCTCCGGTCCCTCCGCTACATTGAATCCGATGCGTGAGAAGATATCGACGATACGATTGCGGATGATCGAAATGGGGTGACGGGAGCCGACCGGCATCGGATCTGCAGGCAATGTGAGATCGGAAGGCCCACTCTGATTCGCATCTTCGGCTGCAATCAGGATGGCTTGAAAAGATTCCAATCGACCCTCGACGATTTTTTTCAATTCGTTGACCTGCTGCCCATACGTTTTACGCTGCTCAGGTGCGATATCTTTCATCGCTGCAAAAAGGTCGGCAAGGACCCCCTTTTTACTTAAGTAGCGCAAACGGAATGCTTCGACTTCCTCCTTGGACTTGGCGGTATAGCTTTCAGCTTCCTTTATGTGGACTTCGATCTCCGACATACTCAACGATTCACGATTTCGATTTTCATGGACATCCGGACGTCTTGTACTGGCCGATCACCCGGTTGTGTTTTTACAGCAGCAATCGCATCGATCACTTCAAGTCCTTCAATCACCTCTCCGTAAACAGTATAATTCCCATCAAGGAAAGGCGTGCCACCCTGGGTAGTATAAATCTCCTTTTGCCTGGCGCTCATTTTTCTTCCCGTCTGCATCTCCATCGTGCTCAATTTTATAGGATCATATACTTGCCCCTGAACGATGTAAAACTGACATCCGCTTGATGCTTTCAAAGGATTCTCGGTACGGGCAGCGCAAATAGTACCTTTTTTATGGAAAATCGTATCGCGGAATTCCGCCGGTAAGGTGTAACCGATATCACCATTTCCAAGCATTTGACCTGGAACGGCATTTTTAGAATCGGGATCTCCACCCTGTATCATGAATCCTCTGATAACACGATGGAAAAGCGTACTATCATAGTAGCCCGACTCTGCCAATTTGATGAAATTGGAACGGTGAATGGGAGTCTCGGTGTATAACCTTACCTTCATTGTTCCGTATGAGGTGGTGATTACTACCAGTGTATCCGTCGACTGGGCGCAGAGGATTGTCGGTACAGACAAAGCGACCAATGCCGCCAGTATGATTGTCAACTTCTTCATAATGTGTTAATTTTGAAATGTCTGCTATTCAGCAAAACTACCAAAACCGATGAACAACCGAAAGCGACTGACCGTCATTCCTGCAATACTGGTTTTCCTGACTCTTTTCGGCCAAGTTTTATTGCCTGGCTGTAAAAAAGATGGTCCTACAAAAGCAGTCATCACCGTGAATGACTCCCTGGGCCGTCCGGCTCCCGGAACAACGGTTACACTGTTCCAGGATACGGTGGTGAATCAGGTCACAGGTGCGGTGGCGAACGTACGTCAGACCAAAACAACTGATGCGGCAGGTAAGGCGGAATTCGAATTCACACTCGAGGCCTTTTTGAACCTCCAAGCTTACAGGGGCGCCGACACTGTCGCCGGCTTTGTGCGATTGGAACTGCACAAGACAGTTTACCAAACTGTCACACTCTGAGTTCAGATTTTTTCTTCTTCGAAATACAAAAGCACTGCTTGCTTCAAGAGCAGATCCTGTTCTTTCAGCGTGAGCGGGGGAAGTTGTTTGACTAATTCCCAGTGTGGCCAACCGTCATCATCCATCCCTTGCAACTCGTAATGTCCAAAGCGACTTAGGATCCGGCAGGTGGCTATATGCATCAGGTCCTGCTTTTCATCCTTAGAGAATTTCATGGGTCCTTTTCCCAACTCCCTGACACCGATGAGGAATAGGACTGCATTCAGGTCAGGATCCGCATCGAATTGTTCAGACAGCCGTTGCGTCAACGAATGCCACTTACCCTTCAATGCTGTCAATTCCGCTTGTTCCACGCTACAAAGTTACGGAGAAAGAAGCGGGGGATTCCTAAATTTGCGTGATCATGTCAAAGTGGAATAAATGGCTTTTCGGCGGACTCGGCTGGGCACTTGGCGGGCCCATAGGAGCCGTCCTTGGATTTGCACTCGGATCACTAGCCGGCGGTTCAGGAAATCCTGTTGAATTCGAAGAGGGCTCGACGCGTTCGGTACCGAACGATTTCAGCGCTGCCCTGATGGTACTCTGTGCCGCAGTGATGCGAGCCGACTCGAAGTTGATGCGCTCGGAGCTGGAGTTCGTGAAAACATTCTTCACCAAAACCTGGGGTGAGCATCATACCCGCGAACGAATGCAGCTTTTCAAGGAACTGCTAAAACAGGATATCCCGATCGGAGCAGTCTGTCAACAGATCCGTTCACATATCGATCATCCCGCACGACTTGAAATGATGCACCTGCTGTTCGGTTTGGCGGCCAGCGACGGCTCCGTAAGTCCGGAAGAAGAAATCGTTCTAGAAAGAATCGCCACACTTACCGGCATCAGCAGCAAGGATTATATAAGCCTTAAAGCGATGTTCGTCCGTGACCGAAACGCCGATTACAAAATCCTGGAAATCGAGCCAGGAGCTACGGATGAGGAGGTCAAAAAGGCCTACCGGAAAATGGCGATGAAATACCATCCCGACAAAGTGCATCATTTAGGTCCTGATTATCAAAAGGATGCGCAAGAAAAGTTCCGTAAGATCAACGAAGCTTACGAAGCGATAAAGAAAGCACGGGGCTTCCAGTAATGTGAATGCGGTGAACAATAGCCAAAGATGGTTGTTCAGATACTGCAATGAAAAACACACGAATAGAAGAATTCCGCTCTGCCATTACACCAAGCCGTGAACGGTTGGTCAATCATCCCGTCTACTCCGGAATTTCATCCATCGGACAGCTCCGTACTTTCATGGAATACCATGTGTTCGCAGTGTGGGATTTCATGTCCTTGCTGAAATACCTGCAACGTGAGTTGACATGTGTGCATGTTCCTTGGATGCCCAAAGGAACTGCATCAACACGGTATCTGATCAATGAAATCGTTACAGGTGAAGAATCAGATGTGGATCCTGACGGAAACCGGATCAGCCATTTTGAATTATACCTGGAAGCGATGCGCCGAATCGGAGCTGATACAGGACCTATTGAACGATTCGTACAATTGGTAGGAGAAGGAGCAGATATGATGAAAGCCCTGGAGTCCTGTGGTGCACCTGCCGGTGCTGTGGCGTTCGTGAAAAACACCTTTCTTACGATCGGATCAGGTAAAACCCATGTCGTAGCTGCGGTATTCACCTTCGGCAGGGAAGACCTCATTCCTGATATGTTCCTCCAACTCATCAAAGGCCTGCAAAACGAATTCCCCGAACAGGTCGGATTGGTCCGTTATTACGTGGAGCGTCACATCGAAGTGGACGGAGGTCACCATGGAGAGCTCGCTTTGCAGATGACTGCCGAACTCTGTGGCGACGACGAGCAGAAATGGTCCGACTGCGAAAGAGAAGTGATTGCCGGGCTCGAGTCCCGTGCATCCTTGTGGGATTCCATCCGAAATGCAAACAAGCTCAGTCCGGTTGTAGCGGATCTTTGAGTCTGGCGCTGACCGCTTAGGTAAAGGGTGCGCAGTTGTGGGATATTTCATACATTGGAATATCAAAAACCACTGGTATGAAAAAGTCCGTTTTGCTTCTTTTGATTGCAGCATTCATCGGATGCAGCAAAGATGATGACACCGGAAATGGCGGAAAAGGCGCGCCGCAACTACAAGTGACCTATGAAGTCGATTGTCCTGACTGCTATGTGTATTGCAAGGGCCCGAACGGTGTTGCTCAGAATTTTTACCATCAAAACAATTCCTGGACCTACTCTTACGATGCCGG
>JBJSZR010000262.1:0-646 GCA_046090385.1 Bacteroidota bacterium | reverse complement strand
GCCGCATGGAAAACCACATCCGGTCGGAATGCCTCGAATACTCGCTTCATTCGGTCTACTTGGCGCACATCGGCTACAACGGTTTCCAGCCCTTCCCATTTGAATTGTTCCTTAACCTGGAGTTCCAATTCATAGAGAGGTGATTCTGCCTGGTCCAATGCGATCACTTTATTGGGTTCGAATGGTAAAAGTTGTCGGACGATTTCACTTCCGATTGACCCTGCCCCTCCGGTTACCAAAATGGTTTTACCCCTGAGCCCCATTCGGATAAGTTCAATATCCAGCCTGATGGGTTCGCGTTCCAGCAGTTCTTCGATTCTTATATTCCTGATCTGATTAAGACTCAGTTTGCCGTCGATCCAGCTTTTGACCGGAGGTACGTTCTGGACTTCGATTCCCAGAGAGAGACATTCTTCGATGATCTCTCTTTTGCGGGTTGATGAAATATTCTGGATGCTGATGATCAGTCGCTCCGGTTCGGTTTCTGTAAGTAAGGATTTCAGCTCGCTTCCGGCATGATGGATTCTTACACCTTCAAGGGTTTTTCCTGACTTCGATGAATCGTCATCAACAAAGCCAGCCACCTTATAACTGCTTCTCGCATCCTGGGCGATGGCTCTTTTGGTGATGACTCCTGATTCACCTG
>JBJSZR010000261.1:0-4027 GCA_046090385.1 Bacteroidota bacterium | reverse complement strand
TTTGCAGTAGGATAAGTTCGGATTGTTTGGCACATATTGGTATGAAACAACAATGTTTGTCCAAGAGCCTATATTAGGCAAGACATTTGTCTGGTAATATGACGGATGATTGTTGTAATAAAAGTAGTAGCCAGATGTATTGTTCGACAAAACAAAATGATATGTTCCTGACTGTGTAATTGGATTTTGATCACATTTATTGATTATATGATTATAGCCAGACTCGCCGGGAGCACCGATACTTTGTAATTTACACCAAACGGAAATGGATATGTTTTTTAAAGTATCGAAAATTAGATTTGGTCCAATATCAATGTAGTTATCCGTTGATCTGTTAAACGAGTAACACGAATTTGAATTTCCAAATCGGTCCGAACTTAGAGTTGCCCCATTCACGGTCCCATTATTCCCATTCCCACTCTCATCATTCGCATTCCCATTAAACGGCCACCAACCGACAAGTCCGTTGGTTGGGACGTAGCCTGGGATTTGTGCTGTCAATACAATGGAAAATAGTGTAAACACCCCGAGTAAAACGAGCTTTTTCATTTTCAGTAAGAATTTCACCTAATAAGAATTTAAACAGATAGCTAGCGAGCAAATATTTTAAACACGCTGAAACCTACTACCGTAGCTAAGTTAGTGAATTACTGTTGAAATATAAAACTCAATCATATTTAACATGCAATGATGCTGTAGAGTGAAAACAAACTTTAGCTGCGACAAACAAAATAATTATTTGACATTACCTGACAAGCAATGTTTAAACATCCAAAAAGGGCATAGTTATTCGATGGTTATCATTCAATTCCTTAACTGACATTCACCAAGCAAAGTATAGGTTTCACCAAACGGCCAATATTCACAGTACGCCGGATTTCAGCAAACGACTTATATCCTCCACCCTATAAAGCTTCCTCCTGCCCGCGCGCACAGGAGCCAGCGTTTTATTCCGCTCCCAGTTCCAAAGGGTGGATCGGGAGACGTGCAGCAACTCGATGATCTCCGCAGTCGTGATAAACTGTGGAAGGGCGAACGGCTTGGGGGTAGCTTTCTCCGTGTTGATCTTGTCGATGGCCGAAGCAAGAGCTTCCAGCTGTTCGGAAATGGCGGTGAAGGGATTTTCGCTCTGATGGCGCATAGCGGTGAATGGAGAGTAATGTCCGGCAAACATAGGCGTACACCATACTGCACCATTTTGCACAACCGGTGCAGCATCAATGCGCTGTAAATCAAAAAGAAAAAGTGAAGCGACTAGCGGCTTTTTTCAATGTTGTGCAACAGCGCAACGTGATCCTGTCGGACTTTTTCAATAAGCTTGGGAGACTTGAACTCCTGCATCAGGTCTTCCATCATTTTCAGTCGTGTGCGGTTGCTGTAATTCGTAGAGGGAGAAGTCCTGCTTTGCTTTTTCCGCAGTCGCTCGAAGTAATTGTACAGACTGACCGGCTTGCCTTCGAAGCGAATGTGGTGACGGTGCATAAAGGCAGTGATTTCATCCGGATTCCGCGGCACCTCGTATCCCATGTAATACACTTTCAGCGCATGGTATTGGATGATGCTGTAACTGCGCTCCACTGAAGGGGTCGCCATGTTCTCATACAACGTCTCCAGCCAATCGTAATACGCTGAAGCAGCACCGGCATACACTTCGGGAATTATGTTGCCTTCCTTAGGATTCATTGCCATTTGACCGTCAATCGAGCTGCGCATGAAACTGTAATCGATAGGTGCTTCCCGGTGTATCCGCGACAGGTGATTGTAAAACCGGTGCCGGGCCACTTCGTCGTGCAACAGGAAACCGAAACCCAAGCTTTCTTCGAAATCGCCGCCAGACACCACCTGCAACAGGTGCCGCAATTTCTCCTTCACCACTCCCCTCTTCCGCACCGCGCTGAATTTCTCCAGCTCTTTTGTCAAACTCTCTTGATAGGACTTCACAAAGAAGTCCACGAACTCCTGGTACCGCGCTCGGTCCAGGTCCTTTACAGCTGTTTTGCGTGAAGTACGAATTACCATGAGGTGTGTTCTTGAAAAATTAAAACTCCCATGCTTTATTCAACGCCTCGACCTTGTCCTTGTCCGCAAACACAATGTACGGCTTGATGCTCTTGTAATCCTTGTGCCCGGAGATGCTCATGATCATCGGCAAGGGAATGTCCCGTGATAAACCGACAGAGATGAAGGTCTTCCGTGCCAAATGCGTGGACAGACGCTCCCATTTCTTCTTGGGCGTGGATTCATATTCGCCTCCCCGGTAATGCTCCACAAAGGATACTTCGTCCCATTCGAGCAACTGACCGATGACCTTGAGATGTTCGTTGGTCTTCTGGTCGCTGATGACGGGCAGCGGTCGGTCGCAATCTTTGTATTTATCCAAGATCTTCACGGCTTCCGGCAGCAACGGGATGCGGACCTTGCTCTTTGTTTTCTGCTGCGTGAGGTTCCAAAATCCGTTGGAGATGTGTTCCCGCCGCAGGTTCTCGATATCGGACCATCGCTGACCGGTAAGGCAGGCAAAGCAGAAGGCATCGCGTACGCGCACCAGATGCGGCTCCTGGAGGTCGGCGTTCAACAACTGAATGAAGTCCTCGTACGTGAGCGCATATACGTTGGGCTGATGTTCTTTGAGCGGTTTGAAACGCCGGTAGCTCTCATTGGTCGTCAGCTTGCGGTCGAAGGCCCAGTTCATAAAGGCCTTCAGGCACTTGATGTTCTTGTTAAAGGTCGTATTGGTAAAGCCCTTCTTCTTGATACAGAACTTACCGAACGCATCGAAGAATTTGGCGTCGATCTTGTCGTAGGTCAGTCTGGAATCGAACTCCTGCAGGAGCTTGTAGAACGACCTATACTTGCTGAGCGTACTTCTGGCCGAAAACGTTTCCGCGTTCTCCATGAACTGCGTCAGCCCTTCGTAGAGGTTGATCTTGGGGCGAACGACGGGCTCCGGCTTTACTTTTAGTTTCAGTCCTTCCCGGATGCGCTCTTCCAGTTTGGATAGGGTGATTTCCTGGGTGATCTTCTCGGCGAGCAACCTGTTCCACTCCAGGTTGACCAGAGATTTGATTTCCTGCAGTCGGGCGTTCATGGGTGTGGCCATGGCCTCTACGTTTCGGACCGCCTCCTTGGCCTGGTTCCATTGATGTTGAGCTATTTTAAGTCCGGTGGGGATCTTGGCGGTGTTACGAATACCGGCAAGTGTTTTTCCCATTCTGATAAACAGAATGATGGTGGTACCACCCTTGGCGGAGCTGTCTTTCAGGTAAAATCGGGTCTGCATTTTGGGGACACCCTTTTGAAATTTCGCAAAAAATCAACACTAAGTTAGCATTGATTTTCAATACTTTAAAGAGAATTTTGGGTGTCCCCAAAAGGGGACACTAAATCGTAAAAATGACTGAAAACGGTTGCACACCGTTGAACATGAAAATTTTTAACTTATTGATTTACAGGTACAATAGCGTCCAGTGAGGTGGAGTGAGGGGGCAGGGTTTTAGTCCCGTCCGGACCGCCAAAAGCCCTGTTAGTCAATAGATTAACAGGGCTTTGGCTTTTAGGAGCGGTCGGAAGAGCGGTCAGATTAAAATGGGGGTTCAAGGGGATGATCGTAAAACGATCATTATTTAGGAAGAATCTCTGCTAGTATCATTTTCACGGTCAAGCATTCTCATTTCGCGATTCGCGAATTGAGAATATTGTCTATATTGTTCAAATTTTATTCCAATGAAAAAGCATAACGGGATGCGTCCCCAGGACGTGGTGATACTTTTAAAAATCGCTACTAAAAAACTCTTGCCTTGGCAAATGAAAGATTTAGCAGCGGAACTATTCATAAGCAATAGCGAGGTAAGCGAATCCATTAACCGATCCATTCAAGCAGGATTAATTTCGTCAGATAAAAAAACGCTATTGAAAGGAGCACTCCTGGAATTTTTAAACCACGGTTTAAAGTACGTTTACCCGCAACACCCAGGATCAATCGTCCGAGGAATAGCTACTGCACATTCAGCACAGCCATTGAAAAAAC
>JBJSZR010000260.1:0-3848 GCA_046090385.1 Bacteroidota bacterium | reverse complement strand
GGCCTGACGTTGCATGTTCGAACCCATAAGGGCGCGGTTCGCGTCGTCATGCTCAAGGAATGGAATGAGCGATGCGGCGATTGATGCAATCTGGTTGGGAGCGATATCGATAAGATCGATCTTTTCAGGTTCGAGCACAGGGAAATCACCCTGATAACGAGCCTTTACCTTGTGCTCGACGAAATTTCCGTCATCAGAAATATCCGTGTTGGCATTCGCGATGACTTTGTTGTCCTCGGATTCGGCAGTGAGGAACGTAACCGGCTTACTGACGTCCACTTTTCCGTTTGTAACGGTACGGTAAGGCGTCTCGATAAAGCCTAGATTATTGATCTTGGCATGTACGCAAAGAGATGAAATCAGACCGATGTTCGGACCTTCCGGAGTCTCGATGGTACACAAACGGCCGTAGTGAGTATAATGTACATCACGTACTTCGAAACCTGCACGTTCACGGGATAGACCACCGGGTCCGAGAGCGGAAAGACGACGCTTATGCGTGATTTCCCCCAAAGGATTGGTTTGGTCCATGAACTGTGAAAGTTGGTTGGTACCGAAGAAGGAATTGATGACCGATGACAATGTCTTTGCATTGATCAGGTCGGAAGGCGTGAAAACTTCATTATCGCGAACGTTCATACGCTCACGGATGGTCCTTGCCATACGTGCCAGACCAACACCGAACTGAGAGTACAATTGTTCGCCGACAGTGCGGACACGACGGTTTGACAAGTGATCGATATCATCCACCTCGGCCTTCGAATTGATCAGCTGTATCAGGTGGCGAATGATCGCGATGATATCGATCTTGGTGAGGACCTTGGTGTCTTCAGCAATTTCAAGACCGAGTTTACGATTGATACGGTAACGACCTACGTCGCCGAGATCATAACGTTTGTCGGAGAAAAACAACTTATCGATAATGCCACGTGCCGTCTCCTCATCAGGCGGTTCTGCATTACGGAGCTGGCGGTAGATATGTTCGACGGCTTCTTTTTCGGAGTTGGAAGTGTCCTTCTGAAGGGTGTTATAAATGATGGAGTAATCACCGGAGCTTACGTCCTCTTTGTGAAGGATGATAGCTTTTACACCTGAGTCGATGATCAGGTCGAGATGGTGCTCTTCGATGATCACCTCACGCTCGATGATGACTTCATTACGTTCGATTGAAACTACTTCACCCGTATCTTCATCCACGAAATCTTCTACCCATGTCTTGAGTACACGGGCAGCGAGTTTACGTCCAAGAGCGGTTTTGATACCTGACTTGGTCACCTTGAATTCATCGGCGAGTCCGAAAATTTCGAGGATATCCTTATCGTTCTGGTAACCGATTGCTCTTAGGAGAGTGGTTACAGGGAACTTTTTCTTACGGTCGATATAAGCGTACATGACATTGTTGATGTCAGTCGCAAATTCGATCCAAGAACCCTTGAACGGTATTACACGAGCTGAATAGAGCTTGGTACCGTTAGCATGACGGCTTTGGCCGAAGAAAACCCCTGGGGAACGATGAAGCTGTGACACGATGACACGCTCTGCGCCGTTGATGACGAAGGTGCCTTTGGGTGTCATGTACGGGATCTGTCCTAGATAGACGTCCTGTACGATCGTTTCAAAATCCTCATGCTCGGGGTCGGTACAATACAGTTTGAGTTTCGCTTTCAGCGGAACACTGTAAGTGAGACCTCTTTCGATACATTCCTCAATAGAGTAACGAGGAGGATCGATGAAATAATCAAGGAATTCGAGTACGAAATTGTTGCGGGAATCAGAGATAGGGAAATTCTCGCTGAATACTTTGAACAGACCTTCGGCCTGGCGGTTATCCGCAGTTGTTTCAAGCTGAAAAAAATCCTTGAAGGATTTGAGCTGTATCTCCAGGAAATCCGGATAATCAAGCGGATTCTTGGTCCTGGAAAAATTGATTCTTTTGGTGGAGGTAATTAGAGCGCTGGACACGGGTTGGATGGGTTTTCTGGTCAGAATTTAATGCTTTTGTACAAGTAGAGCGTTTTCGAAGCTCTCACCTGTTAAAAACGGTTATAGACTCCTCTCCGCAGAGGCGGAGAAGAGTCTATAGAGAAAGCCAACAGAGCCGATGCCTTACTTAACCTCAACCTCTGCTCCTGCTTCTTCGAGTTGCGCTTTGATAGCGTTAGCCTCATCCTTGGAAATGCCTTCCTTAACAGGCTTTGGAGCGCCGTCAACGAGGTCCTTAGCTTCTTTCAAGCCAAGACCGGTAAGGTCTTTCACAAGCTTAACGATGTTCAACTTAGCACCTCCTGGGTTCTTGAGGATGACATCGAAGCTGGTCTTCTCAGCGGCACCGCCGCCTTCAGCACCACCGCCACCACCTGCTGCAATTGCTACTGCCGCAGCTGCTGGTTCGATACCGTACTCGTCCTTGAGGATCTTTGCAAGTTCATTTACGTCTTTCACAGAAAGGTTTACCAACTGTTCTGCGAATGCTTTAAGGTCTGCCATTGTTATAGGGTTTTAATTGTTAGAGATTTCTTTTTTTGATGAATGGTACTATGTTGAATTGGAAGCATTCTTTTTATCGACCTACTCCTTAGGCTGCGCGTTCGGAGAGGGTCTTCACGATTCCGGCCAGTTTGCCACCACTGCTCTGGAGAGCAGAAACGACGTTGCGCGCAGGCGACTGGAGCAGTGCAATGATATCACCGATAAGCTCGTTCTTCGACTTGATGGCCGCGAGCGTGTCAAGTTGATTGTCACCGAGGAAAATCGCAGTATCGATGTAAGCACCTTTGATCAAAGGCTTCTCGCTACCTGATTTGCGGAATTCCTTGATGAGTTTTGCGGGAAGGTTTCCAGTTTCGCAAAACATCAAAGCGCTGGTGCCTTTGAGGGACGAGAAAAGGTCGGTGTAACTGCCGCCTTCCTGACGTTCCATGGCTTTACGAATCAGCGTGTTTTTAGCAACCAACATCTTGACACCTTTGGAGAAGCACAGGCGACGAAGCTGGTTGGTCTTTTCTACTGTGAGGGCTGAAGTATCCGTCACGTAAACATTCGGGTATTGTGCGAGTAACTCGGCGATTTCGCCGATGATTACGTCTTTTTCTTCACGTTTCATTTTTGTTCGTGTGATTAACCGTTCGACAATTTATCAGGCCAGCGATTTGGTATCGATCTGGACGGAAGGACTCATGGTGCTGGACATATAGACCGACCTCATGTAAGTACCTTTTGCCGCGGACGGCTTCAGTTTGATAATGGTATTGAGCAACTCCTTGGCATTATCCTCGATTTTTTTCGCATCGAAGGACACTTTACCGATGGAAGCGTGTATAGAACCTTGTTTATCGACTTTGAAGTCGATTTTACCGGCTTTCACCTCATTGACGGCCTTTCCGACATCATTGGTCACAGTGCCGGTTTTAGGGTTAGGCATAAGGTTTCGCGGTCCGAGAACCTTACCGAGTTTACCGACCTTACCCATACAGGAAGGCATGGTAATCACGACATCTACGTCGGTCCAGCCACCTTCGATTTTCTGGATATAATCATCCAGACCTACGAAATCTGCGCCTGCCTCTTTAGCTTCGGCTTCTTTATCGGGTGTACAAAGAACCAACACCTTTTTAGTCTTACCCGTACCATGTGGAAGGGTAACGACGCCACGGACCATTTGATTGGCCTTACGAGGATCGACACCGAGACGGATGCTCAGGTCAACGGATGCGTCAAACTTGGTGGTTGTGATTTCCTTTACAATTTTTGACGCTTCGGCGACTGAGTAGGACTTGGTTTGGTCCACTTTTGACAGCGCCATTTTTCTTTTTTTACTGATTCGTGCCATTTAAGAACGTTTTTGAAGT
>JBJSZR010000259.1:0-1362 GCA_046090385.1 Bacteroidota bacterium | reverse complement strand
GGCTTCCTCGGACCCGGAGGTCATTCCTGCAATTACAGTACGAAATTCGGTTTCAGCTCTCTGAGAATGTTCAGCCGCGGTGATTAGTCCATCGACCATTTTCGAGGCATCTTCAACTACGGTATGTCCTTTTTCAGACGTTCTTTCTGAAGCATCCGATTGTAGCCTTGCAACAGCCAATTGTGCTTCGACTCGTCTGACTTTCCTGTTTCTGATTTTGAGAATGACCAACAGGATCAATAGCCATACTCCGAGTGCGAATAAGGAGCGTTTAAACAGAGAAAAAAAAGATCCTCGGTTTTCATCCAGTGATTTGCCATTCTCATCCATCGCCTTGCGGTTCTTGGATATCGCATCAAGCTTTTCAGAAGATCCCGCCTTGAATGACGCATCAATGGCGGATATGGTGTCGCGACATTCAATGGCGAAAAGTGAATCTGAAACGCGATCGTATCTTCTCAGTTGCTGTAAGGCGGACTTGTTCTTGTTAGTTCCAGCAAAATCTTCAGCTTCTTTCCTGATCGATTTGAGCTGAGCCTTGTGCTTGCTTTTTGAAAATGGACTGTTGCTCGTACTGTTGGGCGCAGTTTGACCTGCTACCACGGACGAGTAAACCAAAATCAAAATACACAGAATAGGGCGCAGACGCACTTTTCGGAATGGATACGGTTATGTCCCACAAAGTACCGCAAGTAGCCTTAGCATCAATGACATACCTTCTTAATTATCAACCATGCTTTGTGTATGATAGGGGTTGGGTTTCCGCGTTAAAGAATGCAATTTCGCACAATCGTGATCAAACTGATTTTCCGTTTTTTTCTGCTATTGACCTTGCTTCTTTTGACGGTGGGGGCCATTATTTTCTCTTTCCGGGAAAACCTGCTGATGACCTTGGTGGAGAAAGCCGAACGTAGGATAAATGACGCTTACGGGTTGTCCGTAACCGTGGCGAAAGCGGAATTCAACGGACTATCCACGATTTGTCTGAGCGGTGTGCTGGTCAGCTATCCCAACGGAGATACCCTTTTACATATCGATTCGACAGCTTTTCATCCTGACTGGTTTTCAGTAATAAAAAGTCAGCCCGTCGTCGAAGATTTTTTCGCTTCACAAGCTCGACTGTATCTTGATATGACCGACAGTGGCACCAGGATATCAGGCATTTTCAACAGTAAAAAAATAAAGAATGTTCAATTGACAGATTACGATCTCGGTTTTTCTTTGAATAGGACTTTGGGAAAACTGTTCGCTGTTATACCGCAGTTTATTCAAATTGATGAATTGCAAGTAGGGGTGAAGACAGATTCTTCCAATTCCGAAGTCTCCTTCAATCGTTTTGTTTCCGACCGTGGTTTCTTGCAT
>JBJSZR010000258.1:0-914 GCA_046090385.1 Bacteroidota bacterium | reverse complement strand
GTCCCAAAAGAAAGAGAAAGACTCCCTGGAATTCGAAATAAAAGCATCCCCGAAAATCCTTTTCAATTATCTGAGCAACGCCAGCGCTCTGGAAGAGTGGTTTGCTGATAAAGTGGTCATCCGTGAAGGTGATTACGTTTTCAGTTGGGACGGAATCGATCAACGTGCGCAAATCGTCTCCCGTAAGGAGAATCAGACCATCCGTTACAAATGGGTTACAGAAGGGTCGGATACTGATGAAGGATTTTTTCAATTCGACATCGTTCAAGATGAGCTTACAGGAGACATTGCATTGGTCGTTACGGATTTTTGTACGCCTGATGACAAAGATGCGGCTGTAAGGCTTTGGGAATCGCAGGTGCATGATTTGAAGCACCACATCGGTTGCTGAAATCATTTCAGGAACTCTGAAAATATTCTGATCGTTTCCAAGCCTTCAGATTTCAATTTGAAGAAATCATCAAGCGTTGTTTTTCTTGATATCTTCAAAAACCCTGAGTCCGCTATTATTTGTGAAGCCGCCACTGCGGTCAACTCATCCAGTCTTCTGTAATTGGATTCATAAAATCCGTACTTCCAAGGAGTGTGATTCACACACATGTAGATCTCTTTGCCAAACAATCGCTCTAGTCGTAAAGTAAGATCCCCCCTATAGAATTCCAGTGCCTTCCCTTGTAAGTGCAGTGTAGTACTGAATTCATTCCCCCACCAACACATCGTGCGCACAGCAAACACCGCATCTTTACTGAAATAGCGTGGAAAATCAAGTAATGTGTACGGAAACCCCTCATAGTTCTCCCCTCTGAAAATCTTCCCTCTCGTACAATCAACGTCATCGATGGGATAGGTCCATGCAGCTACAATGGGCGACCAATCCTCTTTCATGCTTGAAAACAACTCGTCCAGTTTACGGG
>JBJSZR010000257.1:0-2509 GCA_046090385.1 Bacteroidota bacterium | reverse complement strand
TAAATGGCCAGGGACCTAAAATTTACCAGAAACATCGGTATTGCAGCGCACATCGATGCAGGTAAGACAACGACTACTGAGCGTATTCTTTATTACGCCGGTGTCAATCATAAAATTGGAGAAGTACATGATGGTGCAGCCACAATGGACTGGATGGAGCAGGAGCAGGAACGTGGTATTACCATTACCTCTGCAGCTACAACAGTCTACTGGAACTACCGAAACAACAAGTTTCATGTAAATATCATCGACACACCCGGGCACGTTGACTTTACCGTAGAGGTGAACCGTTCACTGCGTGTATTGGATGGTTTGGTGTTTCTTTTCTCTGCAGTTGACGGTGTTGAACCTCAGTCTGAGACCAACTGGCGCTTAGCCAACAATTATAACGTCACCCGTATCGGATTCGTTAACAAGATGGACCGGGCCGGTGCCGACTTCCTCAATGTCGTAAAGCAGGTTCGTGAGATTCTTGGTGGTAATCCTCTCCCGCTTCAGTTGCCGATCGGTGCTGAGGACGATTTCAAAGGTGTTGTCGATTTGATCAACAATCGCGGAATCGTTTGGAACGAGCACGATAAGGGTATGACCTACACGGTTGTTCCTATCCCTGACGATATGGCGGAAGAAGTTAAAGAGTGGAGAGAGAAGCTTCTCGAGGCCATTGCCGAATTCGATGACAAATTGATGGAGAAATACTTCGAAGATCCAAACTCTATTTCCGAGCGTGAGATTTTCGACGCACTTCGTAAGGCTTGTCTTGCCAACAAACTGGTTCCAATGGTTTGTGGCTCATCATTCAAGAACAAAGGCGTTCAGACTATGCTTGACCTTGTCATGGAGCTCATGCCTTCCCCTCTGGATAAGGAAAACATCATAGGCACCAATCCGGATACTGGTGAAGAAGTCGTTCGCAAGCCGGATCCAAAGGAACCATTCACCGCCTTAGCGTTCAAAATCGCAACCGATCCTTTTGTCGGTCGTCTTGCTTATTTCCGTTGTTATTCCGGTCGGCTTGACGAGGGTTCCTACGTGTTGAATACCCGTTCAGGGAACAAAGAGCGTATTTCCCGCATTTTTCAGATGCATGCCAATAAGCAAAACCAGGTTCCTTTCATCGAAGCAGGTGATATCGGGGCTGCTGTAGGTTTCAAAGACATCAAGACAGGCGATACCCTTTGTGCTGAAAATTCTCCAGTTGTTCTTGAAGCGATGAATTTCCCTGAACCGGTAATCGGTCTGGCTATCGAAGCCAAGACTCAGGCTGATCAGGATAAATTGGGTGTCGCACTTGGAAAGCTTTCTGAAGAAGATCCTACGTTCCGTGTGAAATCAGACGAGGAGACAGGTCAGACCATCATTTCCGGCATGGGTGAATTGCACCTTGAAATCATCATCGACCGCCTTAAGCGTGAATTCAAAGTAGAAGTTAACCAGGGAGCTCCTCAGGTTAACTATAAGGAAGCCATCAACGGAACATTTGAACACCGTGAAGTCTATAAGAAGCAGACAGGAGGTCGTGGTAAGTTCGCTGACATCAAAGTTGTTGCGTCGCCTATCGATTCTGACTTCGAAGTGACTGACAAGAATCTCGGTCTTCAGTTCGTCAATGAAATCACTGGCGGTAATATTCCTCGCGAGTTCATTCCTGCAGTTGAGAAAGGCTTCCGTTCTGCTATGGTTAACGGTGTAGTTGCCGGTTACCCACTGCAGTCACTGAAGGTCCGTTTGATTGACGGTTCTTATCATACCGTTGACTCCGATTCATTGTCATTTGAAATCTGTGCACGTACGGCATTCCGTGAAGCACTTCCCAAGTGTAAGCCGGTACTTCTTGAGCCCATCATGAAGCTTGAAGTGATAACTCCTGAGCAGAACATGGGAGATGTCGTAGGTGACTTGAACCGTCGTCGTGGTCAAGTCGAAGGAATGGACTCAAAAGGTGGCGCCCAGATCGTTAAAGCCAAAGTTCCACTTTCAGAGATGTTTGGTTATGTGACACAGCTTCGCACCATCACCTCCGGTCGTGCAACTTCCACAATGGAATTCTCTCACTACGCAGAGTGTCCCCGTAACCTTGCTGAAGAAGTCATTGCTAAATCCAAAGGGCGCTCAAAAGCCTCTGTCGAATAATCCACTTAGTACACAAACCCAATAAACGTTCTTTCAGATGTCTCAGCGTATCCGCATCAAATTGAAGTCCTACGATCATAACTTGGTTGACAAGTCAGCTGAGAAGATCGTCAAGACGGTGAAGGTCACAGGAGCGGTTGTCAACGGACCCATTCCGCTGCCTACCGACAAGAAGATTTTCACGGTACTGCGTTCACCTCACGTGAACAAGAAGGCCCGCGAGCAGTTCCAACTGTGCGCTTACAAGCGTTTGCTGGATATCTATAACTCTACTGCTAAAACGGTGGATGCCCTGATGAAGCTTGAGTTGCCGAGCGGAGTCGAGGTTGAAATAAAAGCATCGTAATAACTAGGTAAAAACCTGCTATGTCGGCAT
>JBJSZR010000256.1:0-5533 GCA_046090385.1 Bacteroidota bacterium | reverse complement strand
TCGAACGGATGTACCTCATCAGCTTCGGTTACTGTTTCTTCTGACGTCAGCACCCCGACGGTATCGGCTTCCTCTTCCAATGATATCTCATGCAGTACCACCAGCTCAACGCTGACGGCTACTGCCACGGCATCAAGTGGCAACTCTATCGCAACGTATTCCTGGAGCAACGGCGGTACCTCAGCTACCACGACGGTAACTGCTGCCGGCACCTACACGGTGACGGTCACCCAGTCAAACGGATGTACCTCATCAGCTTCAGTCACGGTGGCCTCAGATATCAGCACCCAGACGGTATCGGCTTCATACTCCAATGGTATATCTTGCAGCGCCACCAGCTCAACGCTGACGGCTACTGCCACGGCATCAAGTGGTAACACCATTGCAACGTATTCGTGGAGCAACGGCGGTACGTCAGCTACCACGACGGTAACTGCAGCCGGCACCTACACGGTGACGGTCACCCAGTCGAACGGATGTACCTCATCAGCTTCGGTCACTGTTTCTTCTGACGTCAGCACCCCGACGGTATCTGCTTCCTCTTCCAATGATATCTCATGCAGTACCACCAGCTCAACGCTGACGGCTACTGCCACGGCATCAAGCGGTAACACTATCGCAACGTATTCCTGGAGCAACGGCGGTACGTCAGCTACCACGACGGTAACTGCTGCCGGCACCTACACGGTGACGGTCACCCAGTCGAACGGATGTACCTCATCAGCTTCGGTCACTGTTTCTTCAAACGTCTGTACTCCTACAATCTCAGCGTCCAACGATGGGCCGATCACCTGTTCGACTTCATCCGTTACACTAACAGCTACTGCAACCGCCTGCGCTAGTAATACGATTGCATCCTACTTATGGAGTAATGGTGCTACAACAGCTACCACTGCAGTTTCCACTGCTGGTACCTACACGGTTACGGTCACACAGTCGAATGGTTGTACGGCTACAGCCAGTACAGTCGTCACATCAGGAGTTTGTTTCCCTACAGTAACAGCTACCAATACCGGTCCGATAACTTGCACTACGACTTCTGCCACATTGAGTGCCAGTGCTTCAGCATGTCTGGGTAATAATATCTTATCCTATGTTTGGAGTAATGGTGCCATCACTCCGACCACCACTGTCACCACACCCGGAACATATACCGTCACAGTCACACAGTCAGGTGGATGCACTGCCTCTGCAAGCACAGTTGTCATATCCAATGTTTGTACTCCTGTTGTTTCAACTTCCAATAATGGTCCTATTACTTGCAATACCACATCAGTGACGCTTTCTTCCAGTGTTACTGCTTGCGGCAGTAATACCATCAGCTCTTATCTTTGGAGCAACGGAGCAACTACAGCTACTACCACTGTAACTTCAGCTGCTACCTATACTCTCACGGTCACCCAGTCAAATGGTTGTACCACGACGTCCTCTACTGCAGTCGTATCTAACATCTGTACTCCTACAGTGACTGCGTCTAACAATGGTCCGATCACATCTTGTGTATCACCTTCAATAACTCTTACCGCAACAGCTACTCCCTGTGCAAGTAATACCATCATATCTTACTTGTGGAGTAACGGAGCCACCACTGCAACAGCTACCGTATCGGCTCCTGGAACTTATTCCGTAACAGTCACCCAGTCCAACGGTTGTACTGCAGTGGCCAGTACGACGGTCACCTCCGATGTCTGTTTCCCTAGTTTGACTCCTTCCAATACCGGACCGATTACCTGTTCGACTACTTCAGTGACACTGAACGCCAACGCTACTGCTTGCCGCAGGAATACTATATCTGCATACCTATGGAGCAATGGTGCTACAACCGCTACTACATCGGCCTCTGCGCCAGGTGTATATACGGTTACAGTTACACAGACAAACGGTTGCACATCTTCCGCTACCACAACGGTCGCAACTAATATTTGTACACCGACGGTTACAGCTTCGAACGATGGTCCGATCACATGTACTGCTGCTTCTGCAACCTTGACTGCTACCGCTACCCCTTGTGCATCAAACACTATTTCTTCGTATTCATGGAGTAATGGAGCAACAACTGCAACCACAACTGTTTCAACAGCAGGCACATACACGGTAACGGTCACCCAGTCCAACGGTTGTACCGCTACCGCAAGCACGGTTGTAACTTCCAACGTCTGTACTCCGACTGTCACTGCCTCTAACAGTGGTCCGATCAGTTGTAATGCATCTTCATCCACATTGACCGCAACTGCTACAGCTTGTGCAAGCAATACCATTGTCTCGTATTCATGGAGTAATGGAGCTACGACTGCCACCACTACTGTTTCAGTAGCGGGTACTTATACTGTGACTGTCACCCAGTCCAACGGTTGTGTCTCTACTGCGAGCACCACAGTGACTTCCAATATCTGTACTCCTACACTCACTGCCACAAATAACGGTCCGATCACTGCTTGTACAGCCTCTACAGTGACTCTCACAGCAACTGCGACCGCATGCACCGGCACTTCTATCGTTTCGTATTTGTGGAGTAATGGCGCCACCACTGCTACAACAACTGTTTCGTCTACTGGTACATATACGGTGACCGTTACACAGTCCAACGGTTGTACCGCTACCGCCAGTACCGTTGTCACTTCGGATGTTTGTGTACCAACTGTTACTGTTACCAATTCTGGTCCTTTAACCTGTGTGAATTCTACGGTCACTCTCACAGCTACAGGTAATGCTTGTCCTAGAAATTCCATTGTATCTTATCTATGGAGTAATGGTGCTACCACGGCTACCACGACTGTCTCTGCTGCAGGATCATATACAGTCACTGTGGTGCAAACGAACGGTTGTTCCGGCTTCAACATTTCAGCTGTTTCAGTTGACACATGTCGTCCAACAGTTACAGCTTCTAATAATGGTCCAATAACTTGTGCGAATACATCCCGTACAGTTACTTCCAATGGTACGCCATGTACTGGCAGGACCCTGACCTATCTTTGGAGCTCCGGTCAGACTACCACCAGTTTCAACACATCAACAGCCGGTAGTTATGTTGTGACAGTCACTCAGTCAGGTAATGGTTGTACGGCTTCTGCTTCGACCAATCTGACTTCTCAGATCTCTCCACCAACCGTGAGTTGTAGTGCTTCAAACAATATTCAGTGCTCCAGTCCTACTGCTACATTATCAGTTACAGCAACACCTAGTTCCGGTAATACCATTACAAGTTACTTATGGAGTCCGGGAGGGGCCACAACATCCAGTATTACAGTCACGAACTCGACTACTTATACAGTCACTGTTACACAATCCAACAGTTGTACCGCCACCACCAGTTGCTCTGCTACAACCGTCGTTTCTCCGACGCCATTGAGTGTCACTGCATCATCCACAGCCGCTTCCAGTTCGACTTCTGCAACGGGAAGTGTAACCGCAACAGCTACAGGAGGTACGACGCCTTATTCTTATCTGTGGAGCAATGGCGCAACTACTGCAACGGTTTCCAATCTTTTACCAGGAACCTATACGGTTGTCGTGACCGATAATCTTGGTTGTACAGCTACAGCCACCACTACTGTGATTACGGCTGCATGCGCAGGATACGTTACCTACACTCAGGATGCTTGGGGTACTTCAAGTGCATCCGTGGCTCCATTCAATACATTGAATACCAATTTCTCCACGTATTTCCCGCGTCCGCAATACCTAACCATAGGTTGCACCAATAAGCTCGTAATCACCAAGGCTGTTGAGGTGGATAAGTTCTTGCCTGCAACCGGACCTATTGGTACGTTACCTACAGGTACACTTACAGATCCACGTGCTACCTACACGAATGCGTTGGCCGGTGAGGCAGTGGCCTTGACCTTGAATATCGTATTTGATTCAGCAAATGCTTCCTTTGCGCCTGCTGTAGGTCAGCTGCGAAATCTGACTGTAGCAACCGGTCCTTTTATCGGGCTCACTACTCGTCAAGTACTTCGTATCGCCAATAATTTCCTCGGTGGATGTCCGAACAGCCCCACTTACACAGCCGCACAGATTTATAGTGCGCTTATTGAGATCAATCGTAACTTCGAGAATGGCACGATTGACAGGGGTTATCTGGTTTGTCCCAGCATTCCACGTCTGGCCTCTAATGAATCCTTCGATAAAAAGCTGGTGCTTTATCCAAACCCTACATCCGGTGATTTCAGCATCGACTTCAATGTCGAATCAGCAGGAACGGCTCATCTTCAAGTCTTGGACGTCTCAGGCAGGGTCTTCACCTCGCTTGACATTCCTGTAGAGAATACGGGTATCCAGACCGTCAACTATTCAATGAAGGAACATGGACTTGTTCCCGGGATGTATCTCGTCCGCTTGATCACTGATGATTATAGCAGAGAAGTGAGGGTGGTATTGTCATATTGATCCTGATTGTATTTCTTTTAAAGAGGCTGCCTGATAAGACAGCCTCTTTTTTTATTTTAATTTCTTGCTCAGGTGTCCTGTATTGAAAAGACAGTGAATCGGGTTCATTTCTGACCAATACGTTTTACAGAAAGTCCTTTGGTTATATTTGTGATCAATGGAAGCAAAAACTCGACTCATACATTCCCCGATAAATCTGCTGGTCATAGTCGCAGCTTTGGGTTATTTCGTTGATATCTACGATTTGATATTGTTCAATGTTGTCAAAAGGGACAGCCTTTTGGCGCTTGGACTTGCAGGAGATTATCTGGAGTACAATGAGATTTTCTTATTCAATTGCCAGATGGCGGGAATGATGTTCGGTGGTATACTATGGGGTGTTCTTGGCGATAGGAAAGGGCGGTTATCAGTCTTATTCGGATCCATATTGATGTATTCATTGGCGAATATTTCAAATGCATTTGTCAAGGAATTGGATCATTACGCGTTTGTGCGTTTCATTGCCGGACTTGGTTTGGCGGGTGAGCTTGGTGCCGGGATTACTCTTGTAGTAGAGTCCATGACCAAAGAGAACAGAGGATATGGCACGATGCTGATTGTCACTTTCGGCGCACTCGGCGCGGTTTTTGCTTCATTGGTCGGTTCTGAGGGAGCTGTCATTGCGAATTGGACAAATGATATTTTCGGAACATCTTTCGTTGGTTGGCAAATGGCTTATCTTGTTGGCGGAGCTCTTGGATTGTTCCTTTTGATATTGCGGTTGGGTACCTTTGAGTCACGAATGTATCTCGATACACGTAAGTCCGGTGCTGGTCATGGTAATCTTTTCAAAATGCTTACCCGAAAACATCTACTGCGAAAATATATTTACTGTATTCTTATCGGAATTCCGGTTTGGTATATCATCGGCGTACTTGTGGCTCTTTGTATTCCTATTTCCACTGAATTAGGTATCGAAGGGATTGTCATGCCCAAGGTCATCTTGTATTCCTATATGGGACTTTCAGTGGGTGATTTGATTTCAGGCTTGTTCAGTCAATTGTTTCGTTCGCGTACAAAAGTAATTTCTGTTTTTCTTGCGCTTTCTCTTCTCTCTTCACTGCTTTATCTTTTCCCGTTGTCAAGTGACCTCGATTGGTTCTAT
>JBJSZR010000255.1:0-927 GCA_046090385.1 Bacteroidota bacterium | reverse complement strand
CTTATCGCTACCGTGAGGTTCAGAACAAATACGGCGGGGGGGCTCCATCGCTTGATTTCACCAAACCTGCTTTCACACTTGGTGCCGACAGTGTGCCTGAGTTCCCGTCACTTACCACTGATCCCGAGTTCGGATATCCTGGATCCGCTGTAAGCTGGGGGCCGGAGATGAACGGACAAATGATCCGTTGGTGGGACGGTTCCATGCGTCCTTGGGCGCCTCAGCCGGATAATCTCAAGCTTCCGTTTCAAAACGGTCTCGCAGTGACACACAATATCTCCGCAGAGGGCAGCAGCGATATTGGTAATATGCGTATATCATTGACCAGGACCGATAATACACCTATCGTTCAGAACAGTGATTTCAATCAGACGACTATTGCAACAAACTCGACCCTCAAGGTCACTGATAAAGTCAGCATAAATCTCTCTGCTTCATATGTTGATTTTCATCGATTGAACAGTCCGCTGCTCGGCGAAGATCCCGAGTCATTCAATAAAGGTCAGTTGTATTCATGGCCTCGCAGTTATCAAGGCGAAGATTTCAAGTCTTATCAACTGCCAGATGGCACAAGGAATCTTCAGACGGGTTATCCGTATTTGTATGTCGACCGCTATCTGTGGTGGAATTATTTCAATCACAATACCACTCTTGACAGATCGAAACTGTTAGGCGGTCTTTCGTTAAGCTATTCCATCACTCCTTGGCTTAGTTTCACGGGAAGAACCGGAATCGACCTCACGCTGGATAATTATACGACAAAGTACAAACCGGCAGATTTGATCGGATTGCTTGACGGGTATTATTCAGAATCAGAAAATCGTGACAGGAGTCTGAATAATGAATTCCTTTTCACCGCCACAAGAAAAAACCTTTTCGGATCGGGTATCGATGCAGATTTCAATGTAGGTGGCGCTTCGTGGGGAA
>JBJSZR010000254.1:0-2098 GCA_046090385.1 Bacteroidota bacterium | reverse complement strand
CACCTTTCGCACCTTGGTTTGGTCTTGGAAAACTTTCAGTTCATGACCGGATATTTCAGAAATGAGGTTCATGATGTCCAAGACAGAGTTTTCGGTCTCGGTTCCAATATTGAGGGTATCGAAAACATTTGGCAGATCGGTCAAACCGGCACTGTAGAAACCATCTGCCACATCACTGACATGTATATAGCTTCTAAGCGGTGTCAGATTACCGAGCTTTATCTCGTTTGAGCCTGATTTGACTTGCTTGAGTATGTCAGGCACCAGATGCTCGTTGGTTTCATGACGTCCAACCGTATTGAAAAGCCTGCAAGCTACAGCAATGATATTGCCTCTTTCGGCTTGCAAACGCATCAAATGCTCTCCTGCAAGTTTTGTGATGCTGTATATATCATAAGGAACAACAGGTGTTTCATCTTCAATAAGGGGTACATCAACGATCTCATAAACCGCTCCGCTACTTGCAAAAACGATCTTGCGGGATTTTTGCATGATGGCAGCTTCAATCACGTTTTGAGAGCCTTCTATATTCGTGCGAATTGCAAGAGCAGGATTGTTTTCGCAAGTAGGGATGTGATGAATGGCAGCGAGATGAAACACCAGCTCGGGTTTGAAATTTTCAAACGCTATTCTAAGAGCCTTGACATCCAGAATATCGCCTTCAATGACGATCAGATTATCAGATACTGGCAACAAGCTTTTCTTTCCATAAGAAAAATTGTCATAAACAACCACCTGATGCCCATCCTTTAGAAGGATTTCAGTCAAATTGGATCCGACAAAACCGGCTCCTCCGGTAATCAGAATATTCATTCCAGTGATGATTGGTTGATAGGGGTGTGGGTTGTCACTTCTGGGCTATGTAACTGTACATACGACCGGGGATGCGTTTTTCATCAAGTGGCCCACCGTATCTCAAAGCGACTACCTTCCTGTAAATATAGCGAAACAGCCCAAATTTCCCAATTTCACCTATTTTACTGATCAGCCTTAGGTCCAGACGATGTTTTAAAAGTGTGGGTAAATTGCGCATTTCATCATCGGAAAGGGGAAAGTAGTTGATCACTGAATCAAAATACCTCATAACCTTGAGGATAGTCAATTTTGAGGATCTCATAGCAATTCTGTATTCCTTGTCCTTGAAAGCATTTTCACCCCAATAAAACTTATGCATGGGATGTGCTTTTAAGAATCTCGACTTGTCCTTTTTACCATAGATCACATGATCACGGACAGTGAACAGGATACCTCCCTTTTTAAGTACTCTCGCACATTCCGAAATGAAAACCGGCAAATCGCTTGCATGATGCATCGCTTGCCTGACATAAACGATATCGAAGGACTCATCAGGAAATGGCATCTTCTCAGCCGTTGCCTCTACCACAACGACATTATTGAGGTCCAGATCCCTGGTAAGTTTCCTAATGGCACCTGCGCCGATTGTTATACTCGGATCAGGCTCAAGTGCAGTAACCTTGTAACCTAGTTTTGAAAAAGCTGCAGTAGCAATTCCATTTCCAGCACCTACATCAAGGAGTTTATTGCCTTCCGGTATTCTGTCTTTGAGCTCTCGTAATGTTTCTTTGAATTCGTCCGACTGCTCGAATCTCTCTGCATTCGCTATCAAGTCCTCTTCGAGATATGATTCCTTGATGAGTTGATTATAAAAGGCAGTAGTCCGCAGGTATAAGATGGTCTCTTCCCAAGTCATTCTGTCTTCCGGATGATTCTTGCAGGATTACCTGCAATCAAGGTGAATGATTCAAAAGACGCGGTGACAACACTTCCTGCGCCTACTACACAACCTTCTCCCAGCTGAACTCCTTTAAGTATGATGGAATTGAAGCCTATCCACGATTTATCAGAAACCGACACGGATTGACAAGAAACTTTGGACCAGTCCTTGTTTTTCCCAGGCTGGCCAGCCTCAAGATCTGATTTCCATAAAGCAACATCCTGTAATCTTTCAGCAGATACAAGAGAATGCGCGTCGTTATCGATGACAGTACATCCCCAAGAAAACATGACATCTGAACCTATAATTATTTCTCTCAAAGAAATGAACAACCCACCTCCTATGAAAGTGTTGGATCCAATC
>JBJSZR010000253.1:0-7581 GCA_046090385.1 Bacteroidota bacterium | reverse complement strand
CAAAAATCAGGTATCTGTTGAGTCCTGTGCTGATATATTCGGACCCCCATCCTTTTTGCGTGCTTATGGTGTACAGGAACAAAGCACCACTGAGGCAAAAAAGCAGATTCAGGTATACCGTTGCCTTTTGAAGTAGCAGATTTTCGTCTCTTACGATTTGGTTCGCAAGATTGATATTGAATAAAGCCGTGAACATCCTTCTGAAGGAGCGTATGTAAAAAATCCTTAGCCAGGTAAGCATTCCCAACATCAATAGTATGAGCGGAAATAACCAATCGGGGGAAAGCGTTGGCTTTTTAGTGGGAGCAGGATGGGAGGGAACCAATACGTGTTCGCCGAAAAGCTCCGTGACAGGCATGACTGCGGTATCTTTCCTCAGTACAAGAAATCTCTCCGGATGGGTATCTGTACGGGAAATTGTCAGATCGCTGGATGGGAATAAGACCGTATCTGTGAAATTGACAACGATGGAGTCCTTTGCCGAAGTGTCCTTTACAGTCGCAACAGTCGAATCCTTTACGACAATTGACTTTTTCTTTTTTTTCTTTTTTTTGAGACCGGTAGCTGCAGTCGAAGTTTTCCCGGTAGCGCCCGAAGCATTAGTATCCTGTATCAAGAACATGGATTACGAGAATACGAAAGTTCAGTGATTATGATGATTTGCTTTTCAGCGAAAACTGGAATAGACAAACGATTTTCTGTCGGGCGCCATGGAGTCCGTCTTGCTGCAAGGGCGTAATGTCCAGTTGTCAGCCACGGCCACCAGCCCGGCGTTCAGTAGTTTGCCACCGGTAGCGTCACCTCCAAAGGTGGATACAAGCCAGACATTGTCATTAGATGAACACCAAAGCTGATACACACTGTCGCCGGGAAGTGTAGGCAGTGACAAAGGATCGAAAAAGGTTTTTCGGTTGTATGGATTCCACCAGATTCGACACATTTCTTTCCTTGTCTCAGAACCTTCGTACATGGGAATTGAGCGGTAATTAGGATCGCGCATGATACTGAGTTCTCTGGAGGTGGAATCAAAAGCCGTTTCCAACAACGAATATGTGGCTGTCAGCTCCGAGTTTTTTTTCATCAATTCAGTATGACCATCCTCCACCTCATTCCAACTGGAATAAAAAAACCATGAAGACGCAGTACTGATCACCGAAGCGGCGATACTGGCCAGTAAAAGGGTCCTGTAGGTGCGTAACATCAGCTCTTTTAAGTAGCAGGTCTGCTAATGTACGGAATATACTATTGGCACCTCTCGTGGATTTTTGGCTCGATTTGATCTTAAAAAATTGAAATACAAATTATTACATTAATTAGAAGGCAGTCGGCTTTTGTTCGAACAAGTGACCGCTATGGTTTGTTGTAACCTCGAAATCTGTTCAAATCAGCGACGCATTCCATACCTTCGCACACCTCTGATAAATGACTAAAACTATGGCACAAGATCGTTTCCAGTATCATGATTATTTCCTGATGGATGAATTATTGACAGAGGAGCACATCCTCGTCCGTAACAGCGTCCGTGAATGGGTGAAAAAAGAAGTTTCCCCGATCGTTGAAGATTATTGTCAGCGTGCCGAATTTCCAAAACAGTGGATAAAAGGGTTAGCAGAGATCGGCGCTTTTGGTCCTTACATTCCTACCGAATATGGTGGTGGTGGCATGGACCAGATCGCTTATGGTCTTATCATGATGGAACTTGAACGTGGCGATTCAGGTCTTCGCTCAACGGCCTCTGTTCAGAGCTCATTGGTCATGTATCCAATTTATACCTACGGTAGCGAGGAGCAACGCAGAAAATATCTTCCAAAACTTGCTTCGGGAGAGATGATGGGATGCTTCGGTCTTACCGAACCTGACCATGGTTCCAACCCTGGTGGAATGCTCACGAATATCAAAGATATGGGCGATCATTTCCTGCTCAATGGATCCAAGATGTGGATCAGCAATGCGCCGTTCGCTGATATCGCTGTCGTTTGGGCCAAAGACGAGCAGGGTACGATCCGAGGCATCATTGTCGAGCGTGGAATGCCAGGCTTCACCACTCCTGAAACCCATGGCAAGTGGTCGTTGCGCGCAAGTGCAACAGGTGAACTCGTTTTCGATAACGTCAAAGTGCCAAAGGAGAATTTACTCCCTAATGTGAAAGGTCTGAAAGGTCCGCTGGGTTGTCTTAATTCTGCACGCTACGGAATCTCCTGGGGCGCCATTGGCGCTGCCCTTGATTGTTATGATTCAGCACTGCGTTACTCCAAAGAGCGTGTACAGTTTGGAAGGCCTATCGGCGGATTCCAGCTTCAGCAGAAAAAACTTGCTGAGATGATCACAGAGATCACCAAGGCACAGATGCTTACCTGGAGGTTGGGTGTTCTGAAAAACGAGAACCGCGCAACACCTGCGCAAATTTCCATGGCAAAACGAAATAACGTGAACATGGCTTTGGAGATAGCACGTGAAGCTCGTCAGATCCATGGAGGTATGGGCATCACCGGTGAATATCCGATCATGCGTCACATGATGAATCTTGAATCAGTCATCACCTACGAAGGGACCCATGACGTACACCTGCTCATAACCGGTCTTGACATCACGGGTCTCAATGCTTTCGAATAATACGATGATTCGTATCGTATTGTTTATTGCATTCTCTTCAGCTCTTTCAGTCGCTCGTTCGCAGGGTGTGAATGCAATCAGGCCGGGAGCAGGGTCCGATAAATCCAATACGAATGCTTTGATCCAATTGTGCGAGGACAGTCTGGTATGGATTCCTTCGAAGTTGTTGCCACCGGGAGCCCACTCAGCAGTATTGGAAGGCGATCCGACGAAGGAGGGTATTTTCACCACTCGCTTGAAACTCCCCCCGAATTATGTGCTTCCTCCTCATACGCATCCCAAGGATGAACGAATCACCGTGTTATCAGGCACGATTTATCTGGGCTTTGGCGATGAGGTAGACGAGAAAGTCGCTAAAGCGTTCGGTCCCGGATGTTATTACGTCAATCCTACCGGTCTGCATCATTTCATTTTTACAAAAACGGAGGCAGCTGAAGTCCAACTGACAGGTCCTGGTCCATGGGGAATCGATTTCTTGCGCCGTTAAAATACTCAAACAGGTTCCAGCCTCTTTCAAGTGTTCACAAGGCTGGATTTTGTTAACTTGCGTCACCTTTTCAGGCGAACTAATTCGTTTTCAATAAAGTGGAAATCAGGACAAAACGTTGGGCATTGAAATCGCAGGCTGAAGCTCGCCGGGCGGAGGCATTTGCAACAGAGTTGAATATCAGTCCGGTATTGGCAAACCTCCTGATTCAAAGAGGTATCAATACGATTGATGAGGCCCGTTTGTTCTTCAGGCCATCACTTGACGACCTACACGATCCTTTCCTGATGAAGGACATGGATAAAGCCGTGGATCGCCTTCATCAAGCCGTTCAAAAAGGAGAAAAGATTCTCGTTTACGGGGATTATGATGTGGATGGAACCACAAGTGTCGCCTTGGTTTATTCCTTCATACGTTCATTCTATGAGCAGGTCGATTTCTACTTGCCCGACCGCTATAAAGAAGGATACGGTGTTTCAACCCAAGGTATCGAATATGCCGACGAGCATGGCTTTTCACTGATCATTGCACTTGATTGTGGCATCAAAGCAATCGACAAGGTGGAGCATGCCACTTCAAAGGGAATCGATTTCATCATTTGCGATCACCATCGTCCGGGCGATATGTTGCCGGCTGCCATCGCCGTGCTCGATCCCAAACGACACGATGACGACTATCCATTCGACGAACTCTCCGGTTGCGGAATCGGATTCAAACTGATACAAGGCTACGCGAAGAAGTACGATGTGAATCCCGACCAGATCTGGAAGCATCTTGATCTAGTAGCCATCAGCACTGCTGCTGATATCGTTCCTATCGTAGGTGAAAACCGGATTCTCGTTTACTACGGACTGCAACGCTTGAATGCGCAACCTCGTCATGGCGTCGAAGCGATCTTGAAACTCAATAATCTGAAGCCACAGCCCTATGAGGAAAAAGACGGCTCTGTGATACATCGTTATAACTTATCGGTCAGCGATCTCGTTTTCACCATCGGACCGCGTATCAATGCGGCCGGAAGGATTCACGATGCGAGACATGCAGTCGATTTGCTTATTTCAGCCACGGAAGCAGAGGCAGATACGAATTCAAAAAGAATCAATGAGCATAATACCGAGCGGAAAAGCCTCGATGTTAAAATCACGCAGGAAGCACTCACCTTCATTCAAGAGGATTCGCAATTCGCAGGAAGAAAAACCACGGTGCTTTTCAATCCTGATTGGCATAAGGGCGTCATCGGAATCGTCGCCTCCAGATTGATGGAGCGCTACTACAGACCTACGATAGTTTTCACCGAATCCAACGAGATGGTCACCGGAAGCGCCCGTTCCGTCAAGGATTTCGATATCTACAATGCAATCGAATCCTGCTCCGATCTTTTAGAGCAATTCGGCGGACACATGTATGCCGCGGGGCTTACGCTTCGAAAAGATAATCTGGAGCGATTTACGGAAAGGTTTGAGGAAATCGTATCATCAACCATCGAAGAGCGGATGCTCGTACAGGAAATCGAGATTGACGCCGACTTGACTTTCAGGGAAATCACACCCTCTTTTTACAGCATATTGCGGCAGTTTGCACCATTCGGTCCTGGAAACCTGAATCCTGTATTCCGCACGGAAAATGTCCGCGATACCGGCCAGTCACGCATAGTCGGGAATAATCACCTGAAGCTGAACCTTGCAGAGGATGAGAACACCCGCTTCGGTATGGATGGTATCGCGTTCCAGATGGGTCAGTTCCATCAGTACATCATGCGCAAAATCCCATTCGATATTTGTTATACCATCGAAGAAAACACCTACAATGGACGCACCACCTTGCAGTTGAATGTAAAGGACATCAAGGTGCACTAGGGAATCGATGATCTCAGTGAAGTAAAAAAGCGGAAGGGCCTTGGCTCTTCCGCTTTGATTTTATACTGAAAAAATAAGGTAGATATCACCGCTCTTCGCGGGTGACAGCTTCCATGATGCTGGTGATCACGCTCAGTAGGATACTGAAAAAAAGTGCAGACCAGAAACCGCTTACGGAAAATCCCGGAACGATTTTCGCTGCAATCAATATCACCAAAGCGTTTATCACAAGCAGAAAGATGCCGAATGTGAATATGGTGACCGGTATGGTCAGTATTACGAGGACAGGTTTTATGAATGCATTCAACAACGATATCACAAAAGCCACCAGAACTGCTGTATAGGCATCGTCGATATGTACTCCAGGCAACAGGAAGGAAGCAAAAATCACAGCCAGCGATCCTATCACCAGCTTTACAAGGAACTTCATGCTCAAAGATACTCTATCCAGTTGAATATTAAGCTCTAACAAGTGAAGCAGAGAACTAAATTCTTCCAAAAGTTGATTAAATTTGACCCCTCAAATCATTAAAGCGTATGAGCAACGACACAATGGGAGGCACAAAGTTTTACAACAACGTGCTCTCGACGTTTGATAAAGCAGCTGCCTTCACTGATATAGAGGCTGGTCTGCTTCATCAAATAAAAATCTGTAACAGTACTTACAAATTCTATTTCCCTGTCGAAGTAGATGGGAAAGTCCAGGTGGTGGAAGGAATCCGTGTCCAGCACAGTCACCATAAATCCCCCACCAAAGGTGGTATCCGCTACAGCGAAATGGTCGATGAGGACGAGGTGAAAGCCCTCGCTACGCTGATGACCTTCAAGTGCGCTGTTGTGGATGTCCCGTTCGGTGGAGCCAAAGGAGGCATCAAGGTCAACCCTTCTCAACTGACCGTCAAGCAGCTTGAGCGGGTGACCCGTCGATATACGACAGAACTTATCAAGAAAAGCATGATTGGCGCGGCTATAGATGTTCCCGCTCCTGATTATGGAAGTGGTCCGCGTGAAATGGCATGGATAGCTGATACGTATGCGACTTTCCGTTATGACGATCTGAATGCACTCGGTTGTGTCACCGGAAAGCCACTCGGCCAGGGTGGTATTCAAGGTCGCACCGAAGCCACTGGTCAAGGTGTTTTTTATGGTATTCGCGAAGCCATGCGAAATGCGGACGATATGAAAAAGCTAGGACTCGCTCCCGGTTTGGAGGGTAAGCGTGTGATTGTTCAAGGCTTGGGTAATGTCGGTTATTATTCTGCTAAATTTTGTTCAGAAGGTGGTGCCATCGTAGTCGGCATTGCCGAAAGAGAGGGCGGTATTTATAATCCGAATGGTCTTGATATCGAAGCTGTCTTTCAACACCGTAAGCAATCCGGGTCCATCCTCAATTATCCCGGCGCTACCAGTGTTCCAAATTCAATGGATGTATTGGAAATGGAATGTGACGTGCTTATTCCTGCAGCTTTGGAAAATCAGATCACCAAGGATAACGCTCCTCGTCTGAAGGCAAAAATCATTGCTGAAGGCGCAAATGGTCCTGTAACCAAGAACGCCGAAGACATCCTGCTTGCACGTGGCGTAATGATCATTCCCGATTTGTTCCTCAACGCAGGCGGTGTCACGGTTTCTTATTTCGAATGGCTCAAGAACTTGTCTCACGTTCGCTTCGGAAGGATGGAGAAACGTTTTCAGGAAATGTCGAATCTGAAGTTGCTATCTACCATCGAGAATATCACCGGCAAATCGTTGGGCGCAAACGAACGCAAGATCCTGACTCATGGCGCGGATGAAATCGATTTGGTACGCTCAGGTCTCGAAGAAACGATGATCTTCGCATACAACGAAATCAGGAATATCATTCATGAGAATCCGAAAGTCGGCGATTTGCGTACGGCTGCTTTCGTCAGCGGTATCCGTAAGCTTGGCGTGTCCTATCAGTCGCTCGGAATCTTTCCGTGACCGATTGTTGTCCATAAATGTGAAAGGCCGGATTTGATCTCCGGCCTTTCTTTTTTGTCACAAATCAGCAATCATCTCAGATGATCATCATGGCATCGCCATAACTGTAGAAACGGTACTTTTCCTTGATGGCTACTTTATAAGCATGCATCACGTTGTCGTAACCTCCGAAAGCAGCAACCATCATGAGTAGTGTGGATTCAGGCATGTGGAAATTAGTCACCATGCAATTGGCTATGGAGAAATCGTATGGAGGAAAAATGAATTTATTCGTCCATCCGTCATAGGGCTTCAATTCCCCCTGTGTCGATACAGAGGTTTCGATACCGCGCATGACTGTGGTTCCGATCGCACAAATCTTCTTCTTCGCTGCTTTGGCTTGGTTGACCGCTTCGCAACAATCCTGTGGGATGATCAGCTGTTCGGAGTCCATCTTGTGTTTGGTGAGGTCTTCCACTTCCACCGGACGGAAGGTTCCCAATCCCACGTGCAAGGTCATTTCCGGGAAATGAACTCCCTTTAGTTCGAGACGCTTTACCAAAGGAAGACTGAAATGCAAGCCGGCGGTAGGTGCCGCAACAGCTCCTTCGTGGCGTGCGAAAACAGTCTGATAGCGATGCTCGTCATCGGGCTCGGCTTTGCGCTTGATGTATTTCGGAAGTG
>JBJSZR010000252.1:0-812 GCA_046090385.1 Bacteroidota bacterium | reverse complement strand
AATCAGAAAGACGGATATGACTGTCCCGGTTGTGCATGGCCCGACCCGGATGATGACAGGTCTTCTATCGCTGAGTACTGTGAAAACGGTGCAAAAGCTATTGCCGAGGAAGCGACAACCAAGAAGTTGACGGAAGATTTTTTTGCGAAAAACGATGTCGCCTCGCTCGCCGGATTGACTGATTATGAAATAGGAAAAAAAGGCCGCATCGCTCAGCCGATGTATTTGGCTGAAGGTTCAATACATTATAAGCCGATAAGTTGGGAGGATGCATTTGAACGCATTGCTAAGAAGCTGAACAGTATTCATCCCGATGAAGCCGCTTTCTATACGTCCGGCCGGACTAGTAATGAAGCGGCTTTTCTATATCAGCTGTTCGTTCGACAATACGGCACGAACAACATGCCTGATTGTTCCAACATGTGCCATGAATCAAGTCGAATCGCGCTGAAGGAGTCTATCGGTACTGGAAAAGGATCCGTAAAACTGGAAGATTTTTATCAAGCAGAAGCGATACTGATCATTGGTCAGAATCCCGGCACCAACCATCCACGGATGCTGAGTGCCCTACAAAAGGCGAAAGAAAACGGCGCCGTCATCATATCCATTAATCCGTTGCCGGAAACCGGGTTAATCGGCTTTAACGATCCACAATCAGTAAAGGGCATGCTTGGCATCAAGGCCCGGCTGACCGATCTGTTCCTTCCCGTACGGATAAATGGAGACATGCCACTCTTACGGGCCATCTATAAATTATTACTGGAAGAAGAAGACAAGTTTCCAGGATCTGTTTTCGACCTGGAATTCATCAA
>JBJSZR010000251.1:0-4144 GCA_046090385.1 Bacteroidota bacterium | reverse complement strand
ACGCTTGGTCCGACCGAACTCCTCCTTGAAAATCTGTTTAATCGTAGACTTTTCCCGGCTGATGTCCGTTTTTATCTTTTCAGCAACCGCTTTACGATCGTACGTGATCTTAGGGTCATCCACCGGACCTTTCATGGAAAGGAACAGCTGCATTCTGCCGAGACCGTCATCTTCCACTTCACCGAACTCTGTGGATTGTTGTCTGACCTTCTTACCGATCACATCCGACAGATAAAGTCGGATGCGGTAATCGACAAGGTTATTGAAATCGTGCGTACCGCTGGCTGTGATGTCCAACGCAGTGGACTTGATCTCCATGGAGGGAATCGTGATGACTTCATTCGATATCGAGATCACATTATGAAGGGTGGAAAAACGAATGTTCCGCAGGTCTTTCACTTTAAGATACTTTGAAAGCTGCAGAATAGGTTTGAAATCGTTCAACTCACCATTCTCAATGGTTATGTCGCAAGTCGCCCTGGCCTTAGTTGGATCTATTGTCAGATCCCTGGTCCAACTTGAACGGAACTGTATGCTGGATGTGACAACACCTTTCACATGCCGATCCGTCATGACATCCTGATCGAAGTTCTCCAACTCATGGAACAGCTCTTTAATGTCGAGTTTATTCATCAATGCATCACAACTCATGATCACGCTGTCTTTCCTGGCTGCATTGATGATGGCGTCCATTGAAACCTCACCCTCCATGGCACGGAAATGGAGGCCTTGACAGATCAATGTCTGGTTCGAAAGTTGAACTTTCCCGGTGAGCTTGTCAGCTTTTAGTTTCCGGAATTTGATATGACCGATGGATACGTTCATATCACCTGACAAACGAGGATGGAGTTTCAATTTATAAGAAGTGTCCTGGATATTGGTCTTCGACTTGTTGAGCAACAATTCATCAAGATCGATTTTAGCAGCAGAAAAATCAGCTTTGAAACTCGCGGACTGATCATTCACCAAAAGGAATCCGATCAGATTATTGATGGAACCGTTCACACTGAAGTCGGTTGAAGAGATATTTCCTTTCATGTTCTTCACCTGCACCACTTCGTTGATGAGTGACAGTTGTGCATTGATGGATTTGAACTGAAGCGGATTATCCTTGAGTCGGAATGCGACATCGGACAACTCCACAGAACCCGATGACTTGATACCCTCCGATCCGGCGACAACACCGTTCTGAAAATTCTTCAAACGTCCGGAGAAAGCGATATTCACCCGAGCGATTCCGGAAAGTGACTCCAACGTATCCCAACGCAGGAAACCTTTCAAGGTCGACAAGTCGATGGTGGATTTCGCATGGACATCGATGTATGGCTGTTCCATGTCGGTGATTTTCATGTCAGCTTGCACCGGATATGCGCCCAACACAGCGTTCAATCCTTTGATATGCAACATTCCATTCCTCCCGGACTCGTATGCGCCCGAAAGTCTGATTTTTTTCATAGCCACATCTTGCCCATCGGGCAACAGACTTCCATCTTCAACCGAGAAGGATGCCCTGAAAACCGGCGATTTATCTTTAGAGTTTTCCCCTTTAATGGACGACCGGAATTCCAGTTCTCCATCGGCTTTGAACGCCTTCAGTTTACCGGCATACTTTACCGGTAACAGACTTATGAAATTCTGGAGAGCCGCTTTTCCGGAGCTGACCTGCAGATCGAGTGTTGTTTTTTCAGCCACCATGAAGTTTCCGTTGACGGAGAAATCGACATCGGCCAACTTTACGGTACAATCACCCAGCTTGTAGTTTCCGCTTTTACCGTCGACATCGAGACTTGCATCTATGACAGCAGACTTGTTTTCTACATATACGGTTCCATCAGATGAAAACCGGATCACTTGAAAATCCCCCTTCACTCCCATATCGAATCTTGATTCTCGGAATGTACCGGAGAATTCGATCCTGTCTGTCTTGAAATCATAATCCTGTTTTGATCGATGTTCCAAGAAAGTCAGGCGCATGTCATTCAACTGGACCATTGAAAGATCAATACCTTTTGACTGACCGGTTGAATCGCTTTCCCAAATTTCATAGTTGGCTTTGCCTTCCTTGTCGATAACAACATGCAGCACACCATCATCAGCGACTATCTTGCGTATGATAATATCATCTCGAAAAAGGCCGGTCGCATCGAACAACAATGAAATCTTTTCTGCTTGAAGCAGTGTGTCTTTTTTAGTTGCATCCAACGGATCTCGAACGAGTACATGATTGAGTTCGAATGAAACGAATGGGAAATGTCGCCACAATGAGAAACCGAAATCCTTCACATTTATTTCAGCACGCAGGTGCTTGTTCAGGCGACCAATGAGTGCTTGTTTGACGTCATCGGCATAAAACACAGAAAGGACGATGGAACCTGCCGCTGCAACCAGTACCAGAATTACCGGTACGATCAACAGCATCCGAAATCGGCGACGCATTGGCATTTTTTCCGGCGAAGTGGTTGTTGTCAAGTCCTTAAACGGAATCCCTAACGGAAGATTATATCTGAGTTTGATTTTTAGATTTCTATTCCCAAGCGCTTCAGGTCATTGATCCAGGATTCGAGGAGGGGCAATTCCGCTTCACCGATCAATTTCATCGAAACTAGAACTTCATAGCATTTGAAAAGATTATCGCCAAGAGACTTCATTCCTGCTGTGAGTTTCAATTCCTGTAGCCTGAGAGCGATCGACTTATTATTCATATATCCGATGATTTCATCGGAAAAGTCACGCATGAGACTGTGCATGTTACGTTCTTGATAGACCGTCGGCTTATGGAACCATACGAACCAACCATTCTCCCAAGCAATACGCTGAGCGATGAAACTCCGCCAAATGTCAGTCATCCTGAAACTGCAATGTGAAGGGAGATACATGAGCGGGAATGCCTCTCTGAACCAGGTGGTGTTCTGACTGTTGAACGGGCACCAGGTATTATTACCTAAAGCCAGACTTTCTTCTTTTTCAAATGAAACAGGAAGAGGGAGCGTCAATCGATACATGGCATCGACATCCGGATTCTCGTCAGCAAGTCCTTGCTGGATGGGTGAATTCACGGATTCCATCGGAAAACCGGAAGCTGCGGGAACAGGATCCATCAAATGCTCCAAAGCGAAACCACGTGGCCAGATTCGGGTATCCGTGAAGCAGGCATATACATTGAACCAGCCGGCATCCTTGATGATTCGTGCGCGGATGTCCCTTTGGCGCAATTGCCAAAAATCCTCTCGGGCATAATTATCATCATCAGTTTCGAGAATGACCCCAGCACCTTCACTTATAGCGACCAGGTAGCCGATGTTTTTCCTTCCATAATGTCTTTCAGGAAGATCTTTCACCAAATCAAATCCGGTGGCACGTTGCCGATCGAGTGAGTAGAATTCACAACCGTCCAGTTTGAAATCCGGCGGAGAGATCTTATCGCCCATCACATAAAAAGGTATTCCCTCTTTTTTACAACGGTCGGCATATGATTGTAATACGGGATGGTCAGATGCCGCGATGGAAGTGATGACAAGTGCTGTTTTTTCAGACATCTTCAAGGTATATGAGGCGCACTGCCAGTGATGCGTCGTATGAAATAATGCATGAGCACATTGATGGAATTCGTGATGGCTTTCCTGGAAACACTTGGAGACGGTGCTCTGTAGTGGATAGGAACCTCGATAAAACGCTTATGTCTTAGAAGGTATCTAAGCTCTGTCTGATAGAAATGAGCCTTGGATAACAACGGGTACTGCAGGAACTGTTCTACGATATTCCGATGGAATCCTTGAAAACCCGACGTCATATCGCGCATCCTCGTTCCAAGCAACAGATTCGAAAGGACTGTACCGGACCTTGAAAGGAAAGTGCGTTTGAAGGAAGATTTCCAAATTGAGCCACCATTTATGAACCTGCTGCCGAAAGCACACTCATTCCCCTCATTCAATACACGAAGGAACATCGGGATGGCACGCGGGTCATGTGAGAGTCCTGCGTCCATTTCGATGACGAAATCATGTCCGCCTGCAACCGCTTCGCGATAACCACGCAGGTATGCATCGACTACATTGCGGTTTTCGGGCGCCCAGACAGCTACAAAACGTGAATCCTTGACGGCAAGCGACCGGCACAACTCGAGTGTTTTATCTTTGGAAACCCC
>JBJSZR010000250.1:0-3058 GCA_046090385.1 Bacteroidota bacterium | reverse complement strand
TGCTTTATAACTACGAAGTGCGATTGTCAAGCCTGTCCTCAGATTCTTTAGGGACTTTGTTTTAAAAACCGGTTTTTTGGACGGATCAACAGGCTGGACAATCGCACTTCGTAGTTATAAAGCAGCACGGATGAAGTACGTCCGACTTATGGAATATCAACAGAAGGTTTCTCCATGAAAATCCTGCACGTATCAACCGCACAGACATGGCGTGGAGGAGAACAGCAATTGCTTTATCTAACTAAAGGGATTGCTGCGGAGGGAATCAGTCAGGTACTTGTCACACCGATTGGCTCTGTATTGTCCGGTAAATCACAAGCGAAAAATGTGCAGACGATTGGTTTTACTAGTCGCCTTTCACTGCCATTTATCATCGCCAATACCGTGCGCAAGCATGTTTGCAGTATCATTCATGTACATGATTCACATGCCCACTCAGCAGCGGTTGTTGCTGCTGCCCTGTTAGGAATGAACAAGCCGATCATCGTCAGCCGTCGTGTCGATTTCAAGGTTTCAAACAGTCCGTTTTCAAGATGGAAGTATCGACATGCTTCGATCAGAAAGATCATTTGCGTCAGCGACGCGGTCAGGACGGTCATGCGACAGGATATCAAAGACCGCTCCTTGTTGCGGGTGGTTTATGATGGAGTGGAGGTGAAAGATTTCTTTCGAGCTGACCGTTCAACTTTGCTTAATGAACTCGGTATTCCCCATGAAATGAAATTGGTCGGAAACGTCAGTGCGCTGGCTGACCATAAGGACCATCCGACCTTCCTTCGTGCAGCCGCCGAACTTGTTTCAAAGCGGAAGGATATCCGTTTCCTATTGGCAGGTGCCGGCCCCGAAGAGTCCAACATCCGTGAACTGATCACCAAGCTTGGACTTCAAAAACATGTGTTGCTATTGGGATTTCGATCTGATCCTATCCGTGTCATTTCTTCACTCGACGTATTCATGATGACCTCCAAGACAGAGGGATTGGGTTCAGTCGTTCTGGATGCCTTCTCTTGCGGCACTCCGGTGGTCGCTACGGATGCAGGAGGTCTTCCAGAACTGGTGGAAAACGGCAAGACCGGATTGCTGGTTCCGGTTTCCGATCATCAAGCTCTTGCTTCAGCGGTTAACAGACTACTCGACGAAAAAACGTTGGCACAAAACCTGACAATTGCCGCAAGAGCAAAAGTCCAAGAGATGTCTTACAAGGCTATGTGCCGTAACACTTTGGACATCTATCGGGAAGTCGTCGATTGATTTTGACGGTCAGCCGGCCTGGAGAAAAATGTGATCATCAATGAAGCTGCAAAGAATGTGGCACCCGGTTGGGTTTCCAGTGAGTCTTCCGTAATCATAGATAACATCAGGATGATCCAACTCGCCACGAACAGCAGGTTTCGTTGTCGAATGCCCGATATGAGCAGATAGATCATCACAGCGATGAAAAAAAGAGCGACTGGAGTACCGATACCTACAGCGAGTGCAATGAATTGATTATGTGTCCTCAAACGGTTTTCAGGCCTCAGCCTCGAGCCATGCGTATCATAATACTCGTTGAACGATCGTTGCAGATCACCAGTGCCGACACCAAGAATCGGATGTTGCCGGATGATAGCGGCAGCTGTGTTCCAGTATTCCAGACGTTGCGTGAAGGAATGGTCGTTCGGATCAAGGCCATTCTTGAATTGTACGAATTCCCAAGCTGTTTCTTTGATACGTCGCCTGAATCCCGAAATTCCTATGTAATCGACATTCGCGACACCTTGTTCCACTGCAGTTATCTCTTCGTAGCTTAATCTGTTAAGACCCTCTGCATCTTTTCTAAGTCCTTTGGATGACATGAAACGTATGAGGCAAGTCCGTACCGGTTGATACAGTTCGTTATCACTGTCGTAAGGAGTCCTGCTACGCTTGTTCCATTCCCTTTTCAACTCAGGATCGCAGACATATGCCCATACCCGGTGCCCGTTTTCGAAAACGTTTTGCGTGGTATCGAAATAGTATTTTCTTCCTTCTTTAGTCAATGCTTCGAAGTCCATCGGTTCGTCGGATTGTCTTGCCGCATCCAGATAGGCATCATTGAAATCAGCAGTCAACCACAGTCCTCCGGCACCGCAAGCCAAAAGAAGTCCCCAGCCGAAACGACGGAATTTACTGACTGCAATCCAACGGATGCCGGAGAATACTCCTATCAGCACAAGAATACCTATCCCCGTCATGGATTCTATGATTACAAGAAATACTGTCAACCATCCTGCGATCATGAATGATACAAGACGAAAGCCTCCATTGATCTGTAATCCTTCGGTGATACAGATGACGATGGATAAGCATACGAACAAGGCGAATCGTATATGTGAAATCTTGAAAATGAAAATATCACGGATATCGTCCATCGGGACGTGGATGATTCCTGCCAGTACGGACATGCTGATGAGTGAGCCGGTCAGTACTGCACCTACGAAAAGCCTGAGAATTGTTTTGTATTGTCTGATATCCAAAGTGTCGCTTCCTGCAAGGATTACCGGCAATGTCAACAACGGAAGTTTCACTTTTACATCCTTTATTCCTGATGCCATGTCCTCTGTCCAGCCCAAGCCTATCACATGTAAGATCCAGATGGCTGCAATAGTCATAGCAACGGGTTGAGAAAAAAAGCGCTTGAACTTATCGATAAAAGAACCTTCCAGAAAAAAACTTCCGGCAAGGAAGAATTGCGAAAGACTGGTAAGAAACAATGAAAGTGGCAGACCAATGACGAGCATGGTCAAGCCAGTCATCAATAATGGACGATTCCGATACGTATCCTTAAGCTCCTGTAAAGTTCCTGTCATACGGTATATCGGGAATCATCGGCCGCCTGAAGGCGTCAGGATAGATTTGTAGCGTAAGTCATCTTTTAGCAAAGATATCGCTGTGATCACTTCGCGGTCTTCGCTCAAACGAGCAGCAGTGCGTCCCTTCTGGAATGAATATCTCGCAACTATTTCCTCACGCAAAATGCCCATGATTTCTTTGCGGTGCTTTTCAAGGTCACTGTTTTTTTCATTTTCAAGCAATACCT
>JBJSZR010000249.1:0-1326 GCA_046090385.1 Bacteroidota bacterium | reverse complement strand
GAAGTCCGAAGTAAACATAGAAATCGACAGCCAGGAGAATAATCAGGAGGAGAATGATCCGCAAATTCATGATAAGGGTGATTTGAATCGGATCAAGGATAGAGGCGTACATGTTTCCAGCGACCAACCTTTGAACGGAGGTAGCAAATACGATCATGCAGACGGCTGCGTCTTCCCTGCCAGAATTCGATCTGCTCCGGAACTACACGATAACCGCCCCAGAATGCAGGGCGTGGAACTTTTTTTCCTTGGAATTTTTTTTCAAAAAAAAAAAAACGTTCTTCCAATTCAGCACGGGAATCCAACACTTCACTTTGTAAGGATGCCCATGCACCGATCTGACTTTGACGAGGCCGGGAGTTGAAATAAGAGTCTGAGGCCTTGGATGTGATTTTTTCAACGCGTCCGAGAATCCGGACTTGTCGCTGGAGTTCGGGCCAGAAGAAATTCAGACAAACTCGCTTGTTGACAGTAAGCTCTTTGCCTTTTCGGCTGGTATAATTGGTGAAGAATACGAATCCTTTTCTATCAAGATCGCGAAGCAGGACAACCCTTGCATCCGGAACACCTCCTTTTCCCGAGGTGGCAAGCGTCATTGCGTTCGGCTCTTCCACCTTGGCATCGATTGCATGTCGCATCCAAAGCTCGAACTGTCTGAATGGATGACGGTCGACATGCGCCTCATCCAATTCAAAGGAGGCGTAGTCAGTGCGCAGGTTTCGAATAGAGCTCGCAATAGAAGGCATTGGATTCAGTCGGTTTTAAAATACTCAGGAGCCAAGAATCTGCTCCGCATGGTTGGAAGTGTCAACATCGGAAATAACCTCTTCGATGACTCCTTTACTGTCAATCACAAAGGTAGTACGGAATATGCCTTTGTACTTTTTTCCATAAAGGACCTTATCTCCATATACATCGTAAGACTCGACCATTTCGTGATCCGTATCAGCCAAAAGATCGAATGGCAACTCGTGCTTCTGGATAAAATTCTGATGTGACTTGGCATTATCAGTACTGATACCTACAACCTGATAGCCCGCTTTCTTGAATCGAGCATGATTATCGCGCAGGTTGCAGGCTTCTTTCGTACACCCGGAGGTATTGTCTTTGGGGTAAAAGAAGAGTACCAATTTCTTGCCTTTGTAATCTTTCAGCGATCTGATTTCACCATTCTGATCTGAAATACTGAAGTCTGGGGCTTTATCGCCCGGTTGGAGTTTCGGAGTGCGTTTTTTGGCTGCCATGGCGTTTTTTAGGGGTTTTCTGAAGTGTAAGTTTTCTGAAAAAGTTGCCCGAACTGTTTAGGAGTCGGAAGGTACAACGACA
>JBJSZR010000248.1:0-2476 GCA_046090385.1 Bacteroidota bacterium | reverse complement strand
ACACCTTACAACGGTACCGGATCCTTCAACGTAACGGCCGGAGCTTATAGCTACACCGTGACCGATGCCAACGGCTGTACCGCACTGGCGAATACCTTGATCAGCCAACCTTCTCCGATTATAATAAGTACGTTCAACCCTACGGTTGCCAATCAAGGAGAACCATTCACATTATACGGCAACGGACTTTCAAATGTCACATCCCTTTTATTCAATAACATCCCAGCAACCAATCTGATAATATTCGGTGATACTGTCATTACCACAAGTGTTCCAGCTACAGCAATAGACGGACCGATAACCGTGTTGAACCAAAATGGTTGTAGTGCAACATCGTCTCAGAACTTCGATTATCTGGATTACTATGGAAATGTCGACTTGAAACTATTTATCGAAGGATACTTTGACAACGGCAACATGGTGGCTGCTATGACAAATCGAGGTATAGGCACTAACACTCTAGCCGTTGATTCCACTTTCTTATTTTTAGCCGATTCATCCGACCCTTCCATCATCATCGATAGTGCGAAAGCAATTTTGGATATATCAGGTTCAGCGAGTTTCCAATACCGTGGAGTACACGTTGGAAGATCTTACTATTTGATTATCCGAACCATGAACACGATTGAGACTTGGTCAGCGCAACCAGTACTATTGAGTACTCAAACCATCTATGATTTCACCGATGCTGCAAATAAGGCATATGGAGATAACATGACCGAAATAGCGCCAGGTGTTTGGGCTATTTACAGTGGCGAATTAAATGCTGACGGCTTTATCGATTCTTTCGATGCAGTTTTTGGGGAAGCTGACAACATTGCATTCGCTGCCGGCTATCTTCCGACAGACCTGAATGGCGATGGCTTTGTAGATACTTTTGACAGTCCTTTTCTTGAACAGAACAACTTGAACTTCGTCTCATCATTAAGACCATGAGCCAACAGGTATTGCTGGGGTGTTGGAATATTTACAATGGTTTGAAATATAATTGCGTGAAAGGATGAGATTTAAGCTTTGAAAAATCAAGGGCCAGCGAAGCTTAACGGACTTCCATACAGCTCAGTCCTCCTTTCAGGTCGTTTTTTTGCAGTAAATTATTCCATTGGGACTTGCCGATTTTCTGTACGAACTTTACACGATTGCCCGGAAAAAAAAGGGGGCATGAATAAATACAGTCATCAAACGATCCATGAAACGTTCCTTCCCCGTCTTGTTGCTTTTCCTGATTTCGCTTTCATCTGCAAGAGCTCAACAACACCGCTGCTATACGGATGAAATCTACAAGCAAGCAGTAGTGGCTGATCCATCGATTGCGAAGATCCGTCAACAACTGGAAGAATTCACAGCCGGTTTTGTCCGGGAGCTGGAAGATCATCCTGATCGCAGTTTTCGCAGGAATTCCGGAGGTCAGGCCACCTACATCATTCCGGTCGTTTTCCATATCGTCCATAATTACGGTCCTGAAAACATTTCTGATGCTCAAGTGCTGGACTGCATCCGTCTGCTCAATGAGGATTTCCGGAAACTGAATGCCGACACGACGCTGATTGTTCCGTCGTTCATCAGTGTCGCTGCTGATTGTGAACTAGAATTCCGGTTGGCAACCATCGACCCCAACGGCAACTGCACCAACGGCATCGACCGCATCCATTCAAATCTCACCTACCTGGCAAATGATAACGCCAAGCTTAACCCGTGGCCTTACGATAAATACCTCAACATCTGGTCGGTGAACTCACTTGAGTTTACAGGAGCCGCTGCCTATGCCTACTACCCTGGCACAGCGCCTCCCGGTGCAGATGGTATCCTGTCGCGTCATGATTATGTAGGATCGATCGGAAGTTCTACAGGTACCCACCGACACACCATGACCCATGAAGTAGGGCATTGCCTGAATCTCGCTCACGTCTGGGGAGACACAAACAGTCCTGGAGTGGCGTGTGGAGATGATAATGTGACCGATACGCCGGAAACCGAAGGTTGGAGTAGTTGCAACCTTTCCGCTTCCATATGCAATCCGCCCCTCATTGAGAACGTCCAGAACATGATGGAATACTCGTATTGCAGCTGTATGTTCACCTTCGGACAGCGCAACCGCATGTTCGCCGCATTGAATTCATTTGCCGGAGGAAGAAACCAGCTGGTATCGCCTGGCAATCTGGTCGCCACCGGAACGCAAACAACTCTTATACCGTCGTGTGCTCCTATTGCTGATTTCTACTCGCAGAAACAGTCCGTCTGTGCCGGTCGTCAGGTTTTTTTTTCCGATCAAACATGGAACGGACGCCCGACCAATTGGAACTGGAGCTTCCCTGGGGGAACACCGACTGCCTCGGTCGACTCGAATCCTGTAGTCGTTTATAACACACCAGGCATTTATGACGTCACACTTTCCGTTTCGAATTCCACAGGCTCAGATGTCATCACCCGCAATTCCTTTATCCGCGTCAACACAGCCAGCGGCATGCAGACACCT
>JBJSZR010000247.1:0-8070 GCA_046090385.1 Bacteroidota bacterium | reverse complement strand
CCATTGAAAAGGGGAGAAGGTTATTATCAGAATACCTACCTGCTGTTGAACTCTGTCAATGTAGGTGTAACGGACAATATTTCCATAGGAGGAGGCTTTGAACTCATTTCGCTGTTCTCAAGCGGTTCAGGTGGGCCGATTTTTTTCTTGACACCCAAAGTAGGCTTCAAGGTGACCGAAAAATTCCATGCAGGTGGGGGGATGTATGTGATGAGTATTCCAGATGTTTTCAATGATGGTCGTGAAAATCTGGGTATACTGTACGGTGTCGGTACGGTGGGCAATGCCAATTCTAATTCGACACTCGGAATGGGTTGGGGCTTCTCCTTCGAGGGAGAGTCCTCCGATTCACCAATAATCACACTTTCAGGGATGCATCGTGTGTCCAGGAAAACCGCTTTGGTGACGGAAAATTGGTTCGTTCAATCCGACGTCGGTTATTATGGAATCTATTCTTACGGCGTACGTTTTTTCGGAGAAAAGGTGTCTGTTGATTTGGGTTTTCTGAATAATGCCGATATCATGGAGGGTATTCTTATCGGTGTTCCTTATGTCGATTTCGTAGTCAAGTTCTGATCAAAGATTCTTAGAATAGATACGGTATCGTTTGTAAATGACTCCTCCTATGCGTTCCAGTTCAGATCTCATCCTTTCATTGCTTTCAAGTACAAGATGACTGTCTAAGAACCGGAATCCTGCCCTCCTTGCATCACTGAACAATTGTACTGCAAGGGCCGCTGTAATCCCTTTGCCTTGCAGATCAGGACGCACAGCGCCCAATAATAAATCCAACTGGTGAGTTTTTCTCATCGATTTGAAAATTTTCAGGAAGCCGAAGGGGAACAATCGGCCTCTGCATTTTTGAAGTCCTTCACTGAAATCGGGAACTGCAATCACGAACGCTACCGGTTCGCCGTAGTTGTTTTCTAAAAGCTTTACGAATTTCGGGTCGAGTATCGGCAGATAGGAGTCGCGTAGTTTTTTCATTTCTTTTTCTGACATCGGAACAAAGCCGTAAATATCCTTGTATGCTTCATTCAGCAGCCGGAAAACCGGTACCACATGGCTTCTGAGTTTCCATCGTGAGTTGAAGTGAATGGATCGTAGTCTGTAGTGCTGCATGACTCGCCTTGCGATTTTTTCATAACTATCAGGATTCTTATCGGGCAAATCAAGTCGATAAACCAGGCAGTCTTTGAACTTATCATACCCTTTTGACTCTACAAGTCTGCTTAGGTATTGAGCATTCGTAGCGGTTGCAATCACCGGACGATGCTCCAAACCTTCAATCTGAATCCCTTCCGGATCCTTATCTGAAAAACCGAATGGTCCGATAATCCGGTCCATCCCGTGTTCTTTGGCCCAGGTTTCTACGATATCAAGCAGATAGTGCGCAGTCTCTTGATCATCATCGCATTCAAGGCCGAAAAAACGGGCAGACTTTTCCCCATGTTCTCTGTTGTATTGATCATGTATGATGCCCATGATACGTCCGACGGTGACACCACTTCGTTTGGCAAGCCAACGTTCCGTTCTGCACAGTGCGATAGAAGGATTCTTTGAAGGGTCATGAAACGCGTGCTCATCCGACCAGATCGGCGGAACCCAGTTTTTTCGCCCATTCGGCCGTCTTTCAGTGAAATGGATGAACTCCCTGAGTTCTGTTTTTGTTTCAACCTTGAGTATTTTCAGCATCGACCGAACGTGGTTTTTACATACTTGCCGAAAGTTACCGATAGCTTTCCAATATTGTCACTTTGATTCATCCTGTAATCTATTGATATACAAGTATCGGCGCAATGAAACATATGCCCGTCTCCCCATGCCTTTTCTTATCTTTGTCCGACCAATTTTTCAATAAAAATCATGCAACAAGTCGCTCCGTACCAGCCCAAAAACAAGATCCGGATCGTTACAGCGGCCTCACTGTTCGATGGTCATGATGCGGCCATCAATATCATGCGTCGTATCATACAGTCAAGTGGTGCTGAGGTCATCCATCTTGGGCACGATCGTTCAGTACAAGAGGTGGTCGAATGCGCAATCCAGGAAGATGTTCAGGCAATCGCTATGACCAGTTACCAGGGCGGTCACATGGAGTATTTCAAATACATGCATGACCTGCTGATGGAGCGTGGTTGCGGTCACATCAGGATTTTCGGTGGAGGTGGAGGAGTCATTCTTCCTGCTGAAATTGAAGAACTGCACAAATACGGTATCACCCGTATTTATTCTCCTGACGATGGCCGCTCAATGGGTTTGCAAGGTATGATCAACGACCTGTTGATGAAATCCGATTTTGCTACAGTCGAGTCGCTGAATGGTGAATTGAATGCCATCATGCAAAAGGAATCACGTTCCATTGCTCGACTCATATCCTTTGCTGAAAATAACCCCGGAGGTTTCGAAGCTGTCAAGGATAAGATTTCAACTGTTTCTCAGGCAAGGATACCTGTACTGGGTATCACCGGTACCGGTGGAGCTGGCAAATCGTCGCTCGTTGATGAACTCGTTCGTCGGTTTCTGATTGACTTCGATGATAAGCGTATAGCTATCGTATCAGTCGATCCTTCTAAAAGGAAGACAGGTGGCGCATTGCTTGGTGACCGGATCCGTATGAACGCCATCAATCACCCGAGGGTTTATATGCGCTCGCTGGCGACCCGTCAATCGAATCTCGCACTTTCCAGATATGTGAAGGATGCGGTGGATATCCTCAAGGCCGCTTCGTTCGATTTGATCATACTTGAGACTTCAGGTATCGGACAGAGTGATACGGAAATACTCGATCATTCCGATATTTCCCTGTATGTGATGACACCGGAGTACGGTGCGGCTACTCAATTGGAAAAAATCGATATGCTCGATTTCGCTGATCTGATTGCGCTCAACAAGTTCGATAAGCGAGGTGCATTAGATGCTTTGCGCGATGTAAGAAAGCAGTATAAGCGAAATCATCAGCTCTGGGATACCGATGATGAAGCCTTGCCAGTATTCGGCACTATCGCGTCGCAATTCAACGATCCCGGCATGAACCGGTTGTATCGCTCCGTAGTCGATCGATTGAATGCCAAACTCGGACTCGGATGGCAAAGCGGCTTTGAAATGACAGCAGAAATGTCGGAGAAGATCTATATCATTCCTCCGGCAAGAACGCGTTACTTGAGTGAGATTTCTGAAACCATTCGTAACTACAACAAGTGGACTGAAGCTCAGGCGGAAATCGCTCAACGGCTTTACGGAATACGGAAATCGATTGAAGTGTCTTCTGCGACTGAAAATCCGGAAACCACCGCCCTTACTGCTGCGCTTGAAGGTCTTTATCGTTCCACTGAGCTTTCATTGGAGGGACATAACCGGAAGTTGATTGAAGAGTGGCCGGAAAAAGTCCGGAGATTCCACGAAGAATATTATTCCTACCATGTGCGCGGGAAAGAAATCAAGGTGAAGACCTTCACAGAATCATTATCACGGACGCATATTCCAAAGATTGCAACACCTCGCTACCAGGCCTGGGGCGATATTTTACGTTGGAATCTACAGGAGAATTTCCCGGGAGAATTCCCGTATACGGCCGGAGTTTATCCGTTCAAACGTACCGAAGAAGACCCCACACGTATGTTCGCCGGTGAAGGTGGCCCCGAACGCACTAACCGTCGATTTCATTACGTCAGCAAGGGAATGCCCGCTAAACGTCTATCAACCGCATTTGATTCGGTAACCCTTTACGGACATGATCCGGATCGTCGTCCTGATATATATGGTAAAATCGGAAACAGTGGTGTGTCCATATGTTGTCTTGATGATGCTAAAAAACTTTACAGCGGGTTCAATCTTTCAGATTCAAGAACCTCCGTATCCATGACTATCAATGGTCCTGCTGCCATCATGACTGCTTTCTTCATGAACTCGGCAATCGACCAGCAATGCGAGTTGTATATCAGACAAAACGGTTTGACAACAGAGGTCGAGCAGAAGATAAACGCTGTCTACTCGTCCCGAGGTCTTGTCCGACCTCTTTATCAAGGGGAACTTCCTGAAGGTAATGACGGACTCGGCTTGATGCTTTTAGGCGTCACAGGCGATCAGGTCCTACCTTCAGATGTATATCAGAAAATAAAGAACGAAACACTGCGTCAGGTCAGAGGCACTGTTCAGGCTGATATACTGAAGGAAGACCAGGCCCAGAATACGTGTATTTTCTCTACAGAGTTCTCATTGCGTCTGATGGGCGATGTCCAGCAGTATTTCATAGAGAATCAGGTGAGGAATTTCTACAGCGTGTCCATCTCAGGTTATCATATCGCTGAAGCCGGTGCCAATCCCATAACACAGTTGGCGTTCACTTTATCAAACGGATTCACTTATGTCGAGTACTACCTCTCGCGGGGAATGGACATCAACAAGTTCGCTCCGAATCTGAGTTTCTTTTTCAGTAATGGAATCGATCCTGAGTATGCCGTCATCGGTCGTGTGGCACGTCGTATCTGGGCCAAAGCCTTACGTAACAAGTATGGTGCAGATGAGCGATCGCAGTTGCTGAAATATCATATACAGACCTCCGGCCGTTCATTGCATGCACAAGAGATCGATTTCAATGATATTCGTACGACCTTGCAGGCTTTGTATGCGATCTATGACAATTGTAATTCTTTGCATACGAACGCTTATGATGAAGCGATTACCACCCCGACTGAAGATTCTGTTCGCCGTGCTATGGCAATCCAATTGATCATCAACCGAGAGTTGGGACTGGCGAAAAATGAAAATCCATTACAAGGCTCGTTCATCATTGAAGAGTTGACGGATCTGGTTGAAGAGGCTGTCATGGTTGAATTCGACAGGATTACGGAACGTGGCGGTGTTCTGGGTTCCATGGAGACGATGTATCAGCGTGGTAAGATACAGGAAGAGAGCCTCTATTATGAGACCTTGAAACACACCGGTGAATATCCAATCGTGGGTGTGAATACCTTTCTTTCTTCAAAAGGTTCACCCACCATCATACCTTCCGAGGTAATTCGCGCAACTACTGAAGAAAAGGAGTATCAGATCTCCATGCTTGATCGGTTGCATGTTGCCGGTGCGGGTGTATCGAGGCAGTTGCTTAATGATTTGCAGTCTGCCGCTGTTCAAAACAAGAACATGTTTGAGCGATTGATGGAAGTGACAAAGTATTGCTCGCTGGGTCAGATCACCAAATCCTTGTTCGAAGTAGGTGGGCAATACCGCAGGAATATGTGATAAGCCGTTATGGATTTGAGAAATGTGACGTCTTCAATTCGAACTGCTTTTACACTTGGAATGTATAGCCGATTTCCGGGTAGATTTTCTTTTTTGATTATCATGCACTGTGTATTTGCTTTCCATGGTGAAGCATCGGATGCTGTCCCTTATCGTTTCTCGCTTAGTTTTTTTGCCGGAGGACATTCGATTGTTCAAAAAAATGTTACCGATGTCCTGTATGTGAATGGTTATCGATCCGTCATCCCAGATGACAAGTTGCCTGATTCGTCAGCTGTCTTGTCAGCTGGTTCATCCTATACGATCCGGTATCCTGGATTCAGGATAGGAGCCTCTTATCGCTGGACACAACGAATGCAGTTGTCCGTTTACCTGTCTGATTTGCCTGTGATGGAAAATTATTTCTGTAATATCGGAACACCTTTCAAGGCGGTGGATAATCTTCTGTTGCGGACTCGCCAGATGCAGTCCGATATTGAACTTGACTACATTCTGAATCCTTATCCAAGAAGAAAAAAAATAGGATGGCAATTCGCGGTGTCAGGCGGCATAAGTGTCAACCGGATTTCTGAACATCTTGATTTCCGTCTGCCAGACACGTCACTGGCTATAAACGATCCTGTCACTATTACTTCCGTATCCTTATCAAAGTACGGTGTTGCCGCGTTGTTCGGCCTGAATGCTACGATTCATTTCAGCGATCATTTCTCTATTACTCCAGGAAGATTGTTGTGGTCGTTGCCGGTTTTGCGTCCTTCTTTCAGGTCAGTCACAGTGAACAACGGAATTTTTCAGCGGTCCCTTTCAGGCAGGAACTACAGTACAGAAGGTTGGTTTCTTTTTTTCGGTGCATCCTATCATTTTTGACAAGAGGTCAAAACAGTTCTGCAATCATGCAACGTGCGCTTCCGCCACCCAATTGCTCTGTCATAGTGAGTGACGGAGTGATCACTTCCGTCATTGATCGTATAATCGTTTTTTGTTCTTCACTAAGTGCTTCCCAGCCGTTTTTGCTGATTACGAATACAGGATTTCCGAATTTGTTTTTCAATTGAAGTCCGTTTGCACTGAAGCAATGGATTTGTTCAGTCGTCAGCTCAATAATGACGCGTCCGGTATCCGAAAGTGCCGAAAGAACCGCATCCCTCTCGCCTTTTGAATTGATCGCATCCAGCCCTGCTAGTGCGAATCCATGCCCAAGCGCAAGTACGACATTGGTATGATAAATAGGATTCTTGTTCTTGTCGCTCGCTGAGAAAAGGTGTATTTCAAAGTCCATTTTTCGACCCCACTCCAGGACAAGTTTCTGATGCGTCCTGTCGGAAACAGCTGCAAAAGCTTTACGATGAAGATGGTCCAATACCAGACTTCCGGTTCCCTCAAGGTAGCGGCCCTGTTTTTCAAATGAACTGAAATCGATCATTTCCGTGTATCGTGTTCCTAGCCATTCAATGATTTCTCTTCTGCGTTCCAATCGTCTGTTTTCAGCTTTCATCGGGTACAGGACCAATTTCATTTCCAGATGGGTCGAAAACCAATTGTTTGGAAAGATGGCATCCGGAGTGTCGCTATCGTCTGTTTGTTCGAAAACGGTCACACTGATTCCGGCATTTCGCAAGATCCCGACAAAGCTGTCGAATTCTTCGTTAATCCTTATTTCGATCTCATCGCGTGTGAAATCGAAACCGATTGATTGGAAGTGGTTGTCTAGTACGGTCTGCGGATTACAGTGGAAATCACGCGGGCGCACCATAAGTACCATATCAGCTTCGGAATACATTTCTATGAAATTAAAATGGAATGCTTCAGATCATACTTCTGCATAATGTGAACCAAGTCTATCCAAATTTACCATTCATACTGATTCTTACAACCCAGTCCTGTTCCAAATCGAGGTTCAAATGGTAATTTTCCCCTGTAAGATCACAAGCAGGTCTCCTTTAGCCGGCAATCTTACATTTTCAAGATACAAGGGTCTTTTGAACTTTAAAGGTTCCTAAGTGGGTGTATCATTGGTTTAAATGTCAGAAGCCATGAAAAACGACCCATTGATGACCTACGATCATATGGATGATGAGAATCCGCAGGAGCCCGTTCTTCGCAAAGTCGAAGACAGTGAGCCAGCTGTGCCGATCAGTCTTTATATGTTACTTGTAGTTGATGCGATACTGATTTCAGCGATTGCATTCTTTACGGTCAAGATCATTCTTTAATGTGATCATCTTGAAAAAACAAGCCCGGCTTAACAAGCCGGGCTTTTGATTTTGCTTACATCTATCAGCGTTGTAAAACCGCTTTTATGTTTTTCGATTGTCCGTTTTCGTAGGAGATCCTGAACAGGTAGATTCCTGCAGGCAATGCACTCAGGTCGAACCGATGTACATGGTTGTCCGGACTGGTCGTAATGAATTCTTTTCGAACCGTACTGCCGGTTAGATCCGTGATTTGGACCGAAACAATGCGTTCTCTGTCGGCCGGTAATTGGATGGCGACATTTCCTGTTGATGGGTTCGGCGATACTGCAACATCCTGGATGAATCGTGTAAAATCGGTGCCCGTGCAATAATCGACGTAGGTGTTCCTTGATAAGGATGTAGTGCATCCGAATTGATCTGTAAAGGTGTAAGTGATTACATTCATCCCGGAGTCGGCCGCGGCAGGATCGAAGCTTGTGCCGGTCATTCCCGGGCCTGTGAAAACGCCTCCAGGCGGCAGTGGGAGCAGGTTTTCAGGTGGGTCGTAATTGCAGTAGATAGAATCAAGTGCAAAGTCAACGGATGGTAATGCTCTACTAATCACCAGTATGGTGTCGGTATCGCTGCAACC
>JBJSZR010000246.1:0-3425 GCA_046090385.1 Bacteroidota bacterium | reverse complement strand
ATGGACATTCAAATGCCGGAGATGAATGGCCATACAGCGACTGAAATAATCAGAAACAGACTGCCGGAGCCGATAAGATCTATTCCGGTGATGGCCATGACTGCACATGCCACGCGCGATGAGAGAGAAAAATGCCAGGCCTGTGGTATGAACGGCTATATCACCAAACCATTTGAAGCGGAAGAATTACGAAATATGATTTTCAGGCTAACCAAAAAGGAAGAAGCTGCGTACAACACCATCCCCGGCTTTGATGGGGATTCGAATATCATGAGGTTGAACGTGAATCATAGTTCTAATTCCCAAGTACGGAAAAACGGAACTTCGGGTAAGATCCAGGAATCTGATCCAAAGGAGATTTTTCCGCATAAGATCAACCTCACATACCTGAAGCAGATATCTGACGGGAACGATGCTTTCATCATCGAAATGATAGAAATGTTCCTGAACAAGACACCGAAAGCATTGGAGGAAATGAACGAACATTTCAAAAGACAGAATTGGGAAGAGCTACGTCAGATAGCACATCGCATAAAACCTTCTTTCACCTACATCGGACTTCCTGATATCCAGAAAGCCTTGGCTGAAATCGAGCGATTGACCGCCGACTCAAGTAAAGAACCGGCGACAGTGAGTCAGCTGCTGGGCAGGGTGGACACAGCAAGCCGGTCTGTTTTCCAGCAATTGCAACAGGAACTGGCTACATTACGGTAAATGGGTTATATTTCGGTGACATCCTGTCACGTATGAAGATCCTGACCTGCGAAGACGACGAGTTGGTACTCAAGATGGTGGAATTCCGCCTCTTGAAGGAGGGATATGCCGTTGAGCTTGCACGCGACGGTAAAACCGCTTTTGAAAAAGTACAAAGTTGGCAGCCGGATCTGATAATAACTGACATCATGATGCCCTACCTCACGGGACTTGAGTTCGTGCAACGTATTCGGGGAGAATTAAGGATTCCGACACCCATCATCATCGTATCCTCTATCGGTTTGGAAAAGACAGTTCTGGAGGCTTTCCAGCTGGGCGCAGACGACTTCATCACCAAGCCGTTCAGCCCGAATGAGCTGTCTGTGCGTGTGAAGAAACTGCTGATGAAATCCGTTTTGAAGCCGTAAACCGACCTGCCATTTTCTGTAATTTTCTCATTCTGGCTATAGGATTTTTCAGAAATCCAGCACTACTGATTGGTACGCTTTGAAATGAACAGATCAACGTTATTCCTACTCCTGCTGGCTCTTTCCGTTGGTATTTTCAGCGATATCTCGGCACAAAGTCGAAAGGATACTGCAATCGTGATCACTGCAAAGACGGACCTTGATCTGCTGTTCAAACAGGCCAGACAGATCGGCGAGGATGGGAATCATGAACGTGCAAGAAAAATCTGCCAGAAAATTCTGGATTACAAACCCGATTACTACGAAGTACGCACTTATATCGGACGCACCTATGCCTGGGATAAGCAGTATGATAATGCCCGTACCGAGTTCTCAAGAGTTTTGATCGAAAAAGAAAACGATATTGAAGCCATCTGTGGAATTGTAGATGTGGAATTATGGGCGAACCATCTCGATATCGCCGGAGATTACATACTGTTGGGATTAGGCTACTCCCCTGCCTCCGAGGAATTGCTGTTGCGAAAAGCAAGATGGCATCTTAGACAAGGCGATCAACAGAGTGCTGCCACCACCATACGGAAAATCCTGGACCTCGATCCTGCGAACAAGGATGCCGTTGATTTAGAGAAATCAATGCGTAGCATTCAGCTGAAGAACAAGCTGCAATGGCAATACTCCGTTGATTTCTTCAACCGCGAATATGATCCCCAGCAATGGATGTCCGTCGAGTATGGGAGGAATTTCAGTTTCGGTTCCGTTTCCGCCCGTGTGAATGGCGCTGATCGGTTCGGCAATCAAGGACTTCAGATCGAGGTGGAAAGCTATGCTCGGATATCCAGGAAGAGTTATATGAACCTCTTGGCTGGACATTCATTGAACGGTGCATTCCCATTTCCTGAACAGAATTTTGTAGCGGAAATCTATCATAAGCTTCCTAAAGGATTCGAAGGTTCAGCCGGAATCCGTTATTTGAAGTTCACGGAGAACACGTTGATTTATACAGGCAGTATTTCAATCTATAGTGGCGACTACTGGTTCAGTTTGCGGCCTTTCATCACACCTCAATCATCCTATGAATTACCCGATGGAACTACAGGCACTAAAGTATCCAAGACCTACTTTCTAAGAGGAAGGAGATACCTGTCGGAAGCGGAGCATTACGTCGGAATACGCCTCGGATATGGAGAATCGCCTGACGATAGACGTTACTTCAATCAGATCCGGGATGTTTATCTGACCACCTTCCAGGCAGGTGGCGAATGGCAGAAAAGGATTTATAAGCGCATTTACCTCAAAGCAGATCTCAATTATGCACATGAAGAGCTGCGTAAAGACGATATCTATCAACGATTCAGCGTCAACCTTCAGGCGCGAACCACCTTTTGAAAATGAAAGCAGAACGACTCCAATTGAATTTCATTCTTGCTATTCTAATAGCACTGTCCTGTTCCATCGCTTCGCCGGGACAATCAGTAAAAAAGAAGGACGATTTCGGAAAATCCTTCTTCGAAAAGGATTCAGTACACACGATAAAGTTAAACTTCCATTCGTGTAACTATTGGGATTCTTTGGTTTTTTATAAAAAGAGGCAAGACTCACTGGAAATCCCTCTATACATGCAAGCTTCTGTGACCATCGACGGTAAAAGTCTTTATGCGTGTGGAGTCCGATTCAAAGGAGAATCATCGTATCAATTCTACCCCGGAAAGAAAAAGCCCTTCCGTATAAAATTCGATAGATATGTGAAAGGGCAGGATTTCAATGGCCTTACAGAACTGAACCTTAATAATAATTTCAAAGACCCGACAATGGTTCGGGAGAAAATCTATCTAGACCTTATGAAACGGCACGGATTACCCGCTCCTCGTGCCACCTATGCCAAGGTTTACCTCAACGATAAATATCTTGGACTGTATCTTATCACTGAAAACATTGATGATGTTTTTCTTGAAACCCGATTCAATGATTCAAAAGGCAACCTGTTCCAAGGAGAGCCACTTGCAAACCTTGTTTATCTGGGCAACGACCAGAAAAAATACTTCCAGCGCTATATCCTCAGAAACAACCGAAAGAAAAACGACTGGTCGGACCTTGTAAAATTCATCCGAACCATCAACGATACTACTTTAAGTGAAGCTGGATATGCCCAAAAACTCGAGTCCGTATTCGATCTTGACAAATGCCTGAAAGCATGGGCCATCAACAATCTGCTGGGCAACATCGATGCTTACAACATGTTTTATCCGCATAACTATTTCTTATTCCATGATAGTCTCACCAACCGATGGCATTGGATTTCGCTGG
>JBJSZR010000245.1:0-5004 GCA_046090385.1 Bacteroidota bacterium | reverse complement strand
CTCTTCACGGAAGTGACCGCCACATGATTCATTACGCATCAAGGCATCGCGAATCATTAGTTCACCAAGCTCGATGAAGTCGGCTACGCGGCCGGCTTTATCCAATTCGGGGTTGAACTCATCTACGTTACCCGGAATCCGTACATCAGTCCAGAATTCTTTTTTAAGGTCGGTGATCATACCCAGGGCTTTGTTAAGACCATCGGCCGTGCGCGACATTCCACAATAATCCCAGATGATCCTGCCAAGTTTTTTGTGAAGGTCTTCTACCGTCTGTTTACCGTTGATGGCCATCAGTTTCCGGGTACGTTCACTTACTGCCTTTTCCGCTTCTTCGAAAGCGGGGTGGTCCGTAGAGATAGTGGGAGTACGGATATCATCGGCCAGGTAATCACCGAGGGTGTATGGAATCACGAAGTAACCGTCGGCCAGTCCTTGCATCAATGCAGAGGCCCCCAGACGGTTGGCTCCATGGTCAGAAAAGTTAGCTTCACCAAGAGCATACAGACCAGGTACAGTGGTCATGAGATTATAATCCACCCAAAGTCCACCCATCGTATAGTGCACTGCCGGATAGATCCTCATAGGAGTGTTATAAGGGTCTTCACCGGTGATCTTTTCATACATTTCAAAAAGGTTTCCGTAGCGAGCACTGATTACATTCTTACCCAAACGATTGATCGCATCCCGGAAATCGAGATAAACAGCAAGACCGGAAGGGCCAACGCCGCGGCCTTCATCGCACACGTTTTTAGCGGCTCTTGAGGCAACGTCGCGAGGTACGAGGTTACCGAATGCAGGATATCGACGCTCCAGGTAGTAGTCGCGTTCAGTATCAGGAATATCTTCCGGTTTGCGCTTATCTCCGACTGCCTTTGGAACCCAAACACGACCATCATTACGTAACGACTCCGACATCAGGGTAAGCTTCGACTGATAGTCGCCACTGACGGGTATACAGGTCGGATGGATTTGTGTGAAGCAAGGGTTACCGAAGAAGGCCCCTTTCTTATGAGCTTTCCAAGCTGCCGTGACATTACTGCCCATGGCGTTGGTGGAGAGATAAAAAACGTTTCCATAACCTCCGGTGCATAATAAGATTGCATGAGCGAAGTGCCGTTCGAGTTTGCCGGTGACAAGGTCGCGCGCTATGATCCCTCTTGCTTTTCCGTCGATCACGACAACATCAAGCATCTCGTGACGTGAGTACATCTTCACCGCACCTTTAGCGACTTGGCGTTCGAGGGCGCTATAGGCCCCCAGCAGTAATTGCTGCCCCGTTTGTCCGCGCGCATAAAAGGTACGCGACACCTGAACACCGCCAAAAGAACGGTTATCAAGAAGTCCTCCGTATTCGCGAGCGAAAGGCACTCCCTGGGCAACGCACTGGTCGATGATGTTGGTACTGACTTCGGCAAGACGATAAACGTTCGCTTCGCGTGCACGATAGTCGCCACCTTTAACGGTATCATAGAACAGACGGAAGACACTGTCGCCATCGTTCTGATAGTTCTTAGCGGCGTTGATGCCACCTTGTGCGGCAATCGAATGTGCGCGACGAGGGCTGTCTTGAAAACAAAATGCTTTCACGTTGTAGCCAAGCTCGGAAAGACTTGCGGCAGCTGATGCACCCGCCAGTCCTGTGCCGACTACTATCACATCCAGGCGACGTTTATTAGCCGGACTCACCAGGCGGACAGACGATTTGTGATGGGTCCATTTGGACTCCATCGGACCTTCGGGGATTCTTGAATTCAATTTTGGAGAAGATGCCATAGCAATGGAGATCGATGTGCAATATCACTGGCCCGCCTGCAGGATGTTGGAGGCTACGCCGAATATGTCGAAGTGGAATAAGATCGGGAAGGAAGAGAAGCCGACAAGGATGAGAAGAGAGAATAATGTCCCTGCTGTTTTCAATACTCCGGAATATTTATGATTGTTCCAGCCGATCGTCTGGAACGCAGATTGGAATCCATGATTAAGGTGAGCAGACAGCAGGATCATTGCTACTACGTACAGCAATGCATAAGCCGGTGACTGGAAAGACGTCGCAACATCCATGGCCATGGATGAGTCCACTCCAAGAATACGGTGAGGTACGAAATATGTGCGAAGGTGTACGACAAGGAATACGAATATGATTGACCCAGTAAGACCCATATTGCGGGAGAACCAGGTACTGTTTTTTGAAGCATGATTCACCGCGTAACGCACCGGACGAGCTTTCTGATTACGCAACGTCAGATACATTCCATCTATGATATGCAAAAGGATGCTTCCGAACAGGAGATATTCGACCGTACGGATGATGAGGTTATTCACCAGGAATTCACCGTATTCGTTGAACGCCTTGCCACCATCCATCTTATAGAGTTGCAAGTTTCCATAGAGGTGTTCAAGAAGGAAGACGCAAAGGAATAATCCGGTCATTGCCATAACCAATTTTCGGCCGACGGACGTGTAGAACATTCGTAAGGAGGCGATCATATTGCAGGTCGGTATTTTATATGATATGATGAATCTTTTCCAATGTCATTACAAGGGTTTATTCTTTAAACAAATCTCTCTTGGAATGGTTAAGGATAAGTGAGACAAATGTAACCGCCAAAACCCTGATTTCAAAAGGGAAACGGCTGTTTTAACGATTGATTTGTCACTCATGATATGCCAAACAACAGCCGAGAGAATTGGTGCGAAATAAGGGTCTCCTCCAGGCTTCAGCGCACCCGTTATGCCGTTTCTGACCGTGGAAGACTCAGGAGTTTCAAAGAGGACATATCAACAGGTAAGTTGCTGAAGGGCACGCTGGTCAATGGTTACCCCGCGCTGAAGCTGAAGATACAGGGGAAGGATTTTCAGTTCTATACGCACAAGTTGGTGGCAATTTGTTTTTTGTCTAAGCCTGGCAAAAGCCATAGGTATGTCATTCACTTGGACTTCAACAAATTGAATAATACACTGGGAAATTTACGTTGGGCAACCCGCTCTGAAATGGAATCCCACCAGCAGAGTTCACCTGCTGTGGTGCGTTACCGCCGTCAGACATTGAAAAAAGGTCCCAAGCTTACCGTTGACCAGGTCCGTCGTATAAAACGATTAGTAGCTGCCCCAGGTAGAAATTTTTTGCTGAAAGATATCGCCCGGCAGTTCGGGATTTCTGAGATGCAACTTTATCGAATCAAATCGGGTGAAAACTGGTCACACGTGTGATTTATTGATTATGTCTGCCGTATCCCTCCTATTTCCGCATCAATTGTTCGAGAACCACCCTGCGCTGGAATCAGGGAGACCTGTTTGGATGGTCGAGGATGAATTGTTTTTTACCCAGTATTCTTTTCATATCAGAAAACTGGTCTATCACAAGGTGACGATGGCTGCGTTCGCTGGCAAGCTTCTGAAAAAAGGATTCAAAGTAAGTACAATCGGACATGATCAGCCAGAGGCAAAAACGGAAGCGCTTTTCCGGAAGCTATCGGAAATGAAAATCAAAGAGATTCACTTCTGCGATACGACCGATTATTTACTCGAAAGACGATTGAAGCGGTATGGCGAACTTCACGGAATACGTTTAGTACGTTACTCTAACCCGGGATTCCTTTGCACATCCGACCAGCTTGCAGATTACTTCAAATCGAAAAAGCGTTTTTTCCTTACCGACTTCTATATAGCCGAGCGGAAGAGACAGGGAATTTTGCTGGATGTTACAGGTGCGCCAGTGGGTGATAAGTGGACATTCGATACAGAGAACCGGAAAAAGATGCCTGCAAGCGTCAAGATACCGACCTTGCCTGACCGAACCGAAACGGCTGATTACCGATTGGCTGTCAAGTCGGTTCGTGCAGCATTCCCTCATGCACCCGGTAGTGCAGATGGCGATATTTATCCGACCGATCATTCATCAGCAAGTAGTTGGTTGGATGTTTTTTTGGAGAAAAGATTCTCCAAGTACGGTGATTATCAGGATGCTATTGTAAGAGATCAGACCTTTCTGTTTCACAGTGTCATTACCCCGATGATGAACACCGGATTACTCCTGCCCGATCAGGTGATGAGCCGTGCGATAGAGGCCGCCGAAGAGTTCGAAGTACCCATGAATGCACTCGAGGGTTTCGTTCGTCAGGTGATGGGATGGCGTGAGTTCATACGTGCTGTATATGAACTGAAAGGAGTGGAACAGCGGACCAGGAATTACTGGAATCATTCCCGAAGACTTCCTGCTTCCTTCTATGACGGTACCACCGGAATAGCGCCTGTTGATGATGCGATCCGAAAGACCTTGCAGACAGGATATTCGCATCATATTGAAAGACTCATGGTGCTCGGTAATTTCATGGTCTTATGCGAGTTCGATCCGGATGATGTCTATCGCTGGTTCATGGAGATGTTCATCGATGCGTATGATTGGGTGATGGTGCCCAATGTTTATGGCATGAGCCAATTCGCCGATGGGGGTATCATGAGCACCAAACCTTACATTTCAGGCTCCAACTATGTCCTGAAAATGAGTGATTATAGGAAAGCGGAATGGTGTGAGACCTGGGATGCGCTTTTCTGGAGATTCATTGTCGCGCACCGCGATTTTTTCCTTAAGAATCCGCGACTTAGCATGATGGCGCGTCAAGCCGACAAGATGGACCGCGTCCGACTAAACGGGTTGCTGGACCGTGCGGAGGGATTTCTTTCTTCATTATGATCAAAAAGAAAGCCCCCGCGTTTGCAGGGGCTCGATTGGTGGGAGTTGTCTCGGTCTTATGGCAAAAGCAAAGAATCAACTTCCGCACGCAATACAACTGTCGGGATCATCGAGTGAACAAGCCATTTGAGCCATGGCTTCTTCGCGTGTGATGCTTGCAGGACTTTCTGCTATGGAATAGTTCGTAACAGGGGCTTTGACGGCATCTTGTGCGACCTGCTTGGGGATGCTCTGATCAACCGTGAACTTGATGGCATCAGCAGCTGACTTGGAGCGCAGATAATACATTCCGGTTTTAAGTCCTTTTT
>JBJSZR010000244.1:0-3107 GCA_046090385.1 Bacteroidota bacterium | reverse complement strand
GCCAACGTGAAATTTCTTCTGCCTTTGCTGATATGGTCATCAACAATATGGATGATAGCACAATCATGGAAAATAACATAGGTAAGTTCGCGCTCGTTTTCATATCATTCGATTCTTTGGAGAGTATTTAGGTTTGAAAATGGTTTTGGTCGAGTCAGGGTTTAAAATGCCCACTTTGATTTTATACTCCTGAAGCTGCGCTGAAAGGACTACATGAATAAAACCTTCTTTCACGAAAAATATTGTAAGGTCAAATGAATGCGCAGCCAATAGTCAGCACTGAATGCATACAATATGATTATTCCAAGAAACGGCATGATTTATCACAGCTTGATGAAATTGTTCATGCGAGAACGGTTTTCACTGAACTGAACAGTGGCATGCTCTCTTGATCATGCTTTTAAACCGGAGCTGTCATAAACATCATCAGGCTTGATAAGGTTGAAATGTCCTTGCAAGGGCGCTCTGCAGGGAACTTCATTTTCAGTAATTTTCAGCGGTAGCAAACAGCAGTGTTTTCTGCTTTTAAACGACTGGTTCGAAGCATGTAAAACGTGAATCGTCATAACCTTAATTCCAAAGCTATCCTAATCGAATGAAGCGTATAAAACGGATTTACATACTTGCCTCCGGCTCCGGCTCCAATGCCGAGATGATAGTACGTTATTTTCAACATTCGGAAACTGTTCAGATTGCCGGTATCGGGACTAATAATCCTCAGGCGGGTGTCATTGAACGGGCAAAGCGACTGGGAATAGACTGCCACGTCTTCGATCGGACTTTTTTCAAGGACACCAACGGATTGGTCAAGCAACTGCTTGAAGAGAAAATCGATTTGCTTGTATTAGCAGGCTTTCTTTGGTTGGTTCCAGAGAATATGGTCCACGCATTCCCCGACCGTATCCTCAATATCCATCCGGCGCTGTTACCCGATTTCGGCGGTCAGGGATTTTACGGTAATCGCGTGCATGAAGCCGTTTTAGCGGAAAACCGACTCATGTCCGGTATCACCATTCATATCGTCAATGAGCATTTCGACGAGGGTGCCACTGTTTTTCAGGCAGCATGTCATGTAGATCCTAGCGATACCGTAGAGTCTCTGGCACAAAAAGTGCATGCCCTCGAGCACCGGTTTTATCCGGTTGTCATCGAGAAATTCCTTCATGCCCAACTATCTGAAGTTTGAAAACGAACCGGCGGAACATATCACTTATCATTACCTGTACGGCGCTGCTCATCGCAGTAGGCCTTCAATCGTGGTATCATTACCGAAGTGAAGATCCCAGGTACGGCATCTCCACGGCCGAAGTCCGACTCAGATCGATGGATGCTGAGTTGAAGACTTCATTGAAAAGATTATGTACGGCCTATTCTGAAAAGTCTTTTCACAATGATTTCCTTCATGGTAATCCTTCGGACAAGGGCATCTCTTATTTTCTATATGAAAACAACCGGCTTATCGCCTGGACCGAAAATGCGACGGCTCTTCCTTTTGAGTGGAGCGATTCCCTGCGCGATGGAACAGTGATACGTTTGAAAAACGGCGACCATTGGATACGCACATTGCGTTGTGGGAACAAAACGGTCGCAGGTCTGGCACTCATAGAATCACATTATCCTTATGAGAACAAATACCTGACAAACTCCTTCAATCCGTATCTGGGCCTACCATCTGGTTCGGAATTCAGCGAGAATGGAACAGAATTTCATACGCCCGATGGCATTGTTATCGGACGCATCAGCTCATTGCAACACGAGCCACCTGCTTGGATGGGTTTCGGATGGTGTATGGTACTTACGATGTTTGTCGTTGCGTATTTTTTCATTCCCGCTACTGTTTTTTCCAACCGGCAATACAGTTGGCTGATAATCGTACTCATCGTAGCATCAAGAGGTGCAATGTCTTTTTTTCATTTTCCTGGTGCATTGTATGATACCGGAATGTTCAGTCCGACTGCGTATGCTGCGAATATCTTTTTCAATTCACCTGCTGATCTTTTCCTGAATGGCTTGACGATTTTATTGGTGGTCGTTTCCATTCTTCGCAGAACATCCCTTGTTGTTTCAGAAAATCTGCGCAAGATATTTTTCATAATCACGGTCATACTGCTGATGACTGCTTCATACGTTCTGGTGCATGGTTTGGTGATGGATGCAACCGTCTCACTGGATATCACCGACCTTTCAGGAATCGATAGTTATACCGTTATCATCATCACTTCATTATTCCTATATCTACTTTCAGGAGCACTTTTTCTGAATTGGATTTCAGGAAAGAAATCTGATTCACTTTCCTTCGGTCGTGCCATGATGGCCTTATTGCTTATCAGCGCATTCACCTCGATATTGCTTTTCCGGTTTTTACATCAACGCGATTTGGAAAACCGATCGCGACTCGCGAAGAAAGTCACCAGTGAACGGGATCCCGTCGCTGAATTTCTTTTCAAGGAAGAATCCAGTAACATCCGTTCCGATACCGCCATAATAGCGACAATCACGCGAAAAGGATCATTGGCGGAGTTACAGTCGCGCCTAAGGACGCATCACCTTAAGGATTATTTCGGACGATTCGAGTGGAATTTGTCGCTGTACGATTCAACTGGCAAATCGATCATATCCGACGGACCTTCCACCATCGATTCATTGAAACTCGACTTGAACTCGTACGGATCGGAAACTGTATCGCCCGGATTTTTCTCTTTACCTGCGCAGGCTGGTCGGATGCGATATTGTGGAATGATTGCGGTCACGGATGTCGAATCTGATACCATCGGCATCCTGGTTTTGCAGATGCGTTCCTCTTTCCTTTATACGGCTACCGGATTTCCGGAGTTGCTTGTCAGTGGAACGGTCTTGAACAACAGGATTTCCGAGAAATACAGTTTTGCCGAGTATGAAGACGGATCGTTGGTTTATGAGTTCGGACAGTTTCCATATGGGCTTTCGCCGACGCAGTTCATTGACAGCGGTTCCACATCCATACATGCTGTAGAAGTTGACGGCTACGATCACCTGATCATCAATCAAGGTGAAGGACGTATCACAGTCGTATCGCGCCCGGTCGCCGGATATCTTTCTTTCATCACCCTTTTCTCGTGGTTGTTTGC
>JBJSZR010000243.1:0-1276 GCA_046090385.1 Bacteroidota bacterium | reverse complement strand
CGATAACGCTGAAATTCCTCCGCCTCACGATCACGACACTTATGGGGCTGGTTCAGATACACTGACTGATTGTTAAGAAATGTCGCGCTCGCAAGGGCAACCGCAGCGAACACTTTATCAGGTAAACGACAGCCTCCTTTATGTGTGCGGTTCAATGACAACCATCGCCGGGAATATACACAGGCCGATACTGTTACAAATGAAATATCCGTCACTTGATTCCAGCTGGATGTTTGTCGGAGATACGGCTTGGGGTGATGCGGAATTTTCAGGCGTCGCGGTCACCCGTGGCGAACAACCTGTCGTATGCGGTTACAGTATCCTCAGCGGCAGATCCGACAAGGATATACTGCTATGCAAAACGGATACTGCCGGCAACCCGGTTTGGACTAGGATTATCACAAGCACATTCAACGAATATCTCACCCGGGTGATTACACAAGGAGACAGTATCGTATGCTCCGGAACGACCGATCAATACGGCGGCGGCGGACAGGATTTTTATGTGATCAGGTTCCGTCCTAATGGAACCTTTCTCCGGGGACGCACCTTCGGCGACAGCGAATCGGATGTGGCATACGATGTGGTGAACAGCAGAGGAAATCGCATCACGGCATTCGGCACCACCCGTTCGTACGGGCCTGGAATAGTTTCCATGATGATTGTAGCCTGTGATGATTCAATGAATCTGACACCACCTATGGTGGTAGGAACTGAAGACTCAAAAGATGAAGCATCAGAATTGCAGCTTTTCCCGAATCCCTCCGAAGGATTGATTCACCTTATTGCCGATGGCATGAATATCCATGGACTGACTGCAACACTGACTGATTTTTCGGGAAGAGAGATTTGGAAAATGATGATGACTGATGCGGAGATAGACCTTCGAAATGAACCCAACGGAATATATCTGCTGAAATTATACAAAGAAGATACAATAAGAACATTCAGGCTGGTGATTGCCAGATAGTGAAATGTTCGGCGGTTCTCTATAGTATAGGCTGTTAATTTTCGTGCGGTGTTAAATATCAGCCATTGACTTCAAATAGTCTAAATAGTGTTAATAGTCTTGGTCAATAGTTGAATATCCTCTACCGGCTATTTGGACTTACGGCTGTTTTGACTCTTCTCCTGATAACACAAAACGTGAATCTCACTGTACCGAAAGAACCTTCACCTCTGTCCTTCGGTTCTGTGCCCGACCAGTTTCCGAATCGTTACTGAACTCAGGTTTTGAATCACCATAACCTACTGAAGTCATTCTTTCAGCAGCAAT
>JBJSZR010000242.1:0-786 GCA_046090385.1 Bacteroidota bacterium | reverse complement strand
TTTTTCCAATTTGTCAATGTCCTTGTAAATCTCCTCCAGTTTAGCTGTGCTGGTCGCTCTGAAATATCTACCTCCGGTCTGATCGGCTATTTGTTTTAGAATGCCTTCATCGATTTGCACGGGCACATTCTGATACTGTATCCCGAAGGGTGTCTGGAAGGGATAAGGTGCAGTTCCCATGCTTCCGACTCCAATGGTGTAAACCCTTATTCCGAATGTTTTTGCAATCTCTCCGGCAGTCTGTGGCGCTATCGCACCAATGTTATTGACGCCGTCAGTGAGCAGGATGATGACCTTGCTCTTGGCTTTGCTGTTCCTGATGCGGTTGACCGAAGTCGCTAATCCTTCTCCGATAGCAGTTCCATCTGCCAAGAGGCCTACTTCCAATGGTCCTATCAGGTTTTTCAGTACACTATGATCGGTCGTTATGGGGCACTGGGTGAAACTTTCACCGCTGAATACGACTAATCCGATACGGTCATCCGGACGTTTTTCAATGAATTGCAGTGCTACCTTCTTCGCACCTTCAATCCGATTTGGCCTCAGATCCTCGGCCAACATACTTGGAGAGATGTCCAGTGCCATCACGATGTCTATTCCTTCAGATGAGATACTTTGGGTGCTTGAACTTGACTGCGGTCTTGCGAGGCCTACAATGATAAGTGCAAGTGATACGCATCGAAGAGCAAAGGGCAGATGTTCAAAATGAGTGCGCCATGACTTGGTCTTTACAGGAATCAGTGGAAGGCCAGTGAATCGAAGTGGAGTTTCCTTTTTTCTCAAATA
>JBJSZR010000241.1:0-2706 GCA_046090385.1 Bacteroidota bacterium | reverse complement strand
TAATTCTTTCACATGGCCTGACCTGTTTTTTTGTATTGAAATGAAAAGTACAGGAACGCCTTTCATGTAAAGCGTGGAGTTTATTCCTTTTATCTCCGGAAAAAGTTTCAAGACGAAATTCTCATCAAGATCGTGATTGGGTTTGCAGATGCAATCGAGACGAGTCGATTTCTCTTCCATTGTTTTATAAGTGGCATCGATACCTATCTTCCCGCCGAAGGCCATGACAGAGCAACTGTGGTCGAGGACATCTACCGGACCGGATGTGAAATAAGTATCGTGAGCAGGGTCGTAATGTTCACTGACATATTTCGCTGTCGCAACCGGGTCATGGATATCCACATCTCCATCAACCACTACCATCATCTTCGTGAACATCATCTGTCCCGCACCCCAAAGTGAATGCATCACCTTGGATGCCTGGCCCGGATATTCTTTCTTGATTTTCACAATCACCAGATTGTGGAATACGCCTTCCATTGGCAATACCATGTCCACGATTTCCGGTACCATGGTCATTTTTATAGGCACCAGAAAAATCCTCTCAGTTGCTTTGCCGATCCATGCATCTTCCTGAGGAGGTATTCCTACGATAGTGGCCGGATACACCGCATCTTTTTTGTATGTAATGCAGGTTACATGAAAACGGGGGTAGTAATCGGGGAGAGAGTAATAACCGGTGTGATCGCCAAAAGGTCCTTCAAGTATGAAGTCTTCTGCAGGGTCCACATAACCTTCGATGATTATATCGGCATCTGCGGGTACTTGGATATCCTGTGTGATGCATTGGACCAATTCCACTTTTTTCTTTCTGAGAAAGCCTGCAAGCATGTATTCATCCACGCCATCGGGCAGAGGAGCGGTTGCGGAATAAGTATAAGCTGGGTCTCCTCCCAGGGCAACAGCCACAGGCATTTTTTGTCCAAGCTCCTTGTAAGCCTGCATGTGACGTGCGCTGACCTTGTGCCTGTGCCAGTGCATACCGGTCATTCGTGGACCGAATATTTGCATTCGGTACATGCCCACATTCCTTGATCCTGTATGGGGATCTTTTGTGTGAATGATTGGCAACGTAACAAAGGGACCTCCATCTTCGGGCCAACACGTAAGGACCGGAAGCTTGGTGAGGTCAGGATCCATGTCGATCACTTGCTGACAAGCACCACGGCCACGGATGGTTTTGGGCATCCATGAGGCTACTGCGCCGAGTTTGGGCAGTAATTTCAGCTTGTCCATGATGGAGTCCTTCGGCGACATCAACTCCTTGAAAAGCGCCTCCATATCAGCTGCTATGTCATCAAGTTTAGAGACTCCCAACGCCATAGCCATACGTCTTTCGGTTCCCATCGAATTGATCAGCACAGGGAATCCGGTTCCGGTGTTCTCGAACAATAGGGCTGGGCCATATTGCTTGGAGATACGGTCGGTTATTTCCGTTATTTCAAGTTTGGGATCGACCGGGGTTTTAATCCTTACGAGTTCGCCGGCCCTTTCCAGTGTTTCAATCCAATGGTGTGTGTCTCTGTACATACTAAAGCAATAAAACAACAACTAATTACGGTTCTTGTTGCGATTCTTCGATCAATTAAGGTGGTTGAGCATCAGGTTTCTGGCTTTTTCTTTCAGTATACTTATATCTTCAAGCCCCATGCCTGCAGTTTCAATAGGCTGATCCCAGATACAAGTCAGATCTCCCGGAAGCAAGGTAAGCGGATGAAGTGGTGATAATCTTTTATCTGAACCAATCACTGTAAGTACAGCAATGGGCACTTTTGCTTCAACTGCCAAACGGAATGCGCCGTCTTTGAAGGGCAACAAGGTGTTTCCGGAAGTGTTTCGTGTTCCTTCAGGACAAATGAAAACTGAAATTCCCTCTTGCAGCGATCTCTTCATTGCATCCATGCTTTTGGCTCTTTCGGAATGATCTGACCGATTGACCGAGATGTATAGCTTGTTGATGATCCACCCCAAACCTGGTATCCTGGTCAGTTCTTTCTTTGCAAGGAAGCGAAAGGTGTTTTCACAGGCAAGTGCATAGGCAGGTATATCCAAGGTTGAACGATGATTGGCTATGAATACATAAGTTTTTTGTGGATCCAATTTCTCCTTACCATGAACGCGGTATCTGATGAAGAATATAGGGAAAAGTAGTCTTGCCCAGTTGCGTGAGATACCCTTATGCGCCAAGTGTGGAGCATTTTTGTTTGACGCGAAAGCAAAAACCAGGAAATATGCTGGCAGCACCATTAACAAGGTCAGTCCAAAACCTGTCAAAGCAATCAAACCCAGAATATTTCCAAACAGTTTACTGATAAGTCCCTTCCTCTCCATGTTGATACGAAGTTATCCAATTGCCGATAATAATCCGGTGTTTTGATTCAGGCTGAACAGCTCGTCTTTTTATTTGTTTACCTTTAACTGACTACATAAAAACCATGAGAAAAACACTCCTACTATCCACTCTTGCCGTATTGTTGTTTAATGCCGGATCATACTCTGCCAATCCGCAATATTCCCCGGATAAGATTTTTTTTCAGGCAAGGGAACTGGTAACCCTGAATGACTTCAATCCGGACGGATTAAAGAGGCCTGGTCAGGCTGAATTGGTGAATGGAAGGTATTACCGCATCATTCAATTCAATCAACCTGTCACGGCAACTCAGCGAAGTATGATGGAGATGATGGGTTTGAATTTCCTTTCGTATG
>JBJSZR010000240.1:0-2694 GCA_046090385.1 Bacteroidota bacterium | reverse complement strand
AACCAGCGATAGTTATTACCGATTGTATCCGGTTCAGTGAGATGTGCCCATGCGAATCCTAAGGAATCTCTCCGTCCGTCCACTTTCCACCAAACACTGTCCAGATTCACGGGGTTGGGAAGAAGGGTAGAGGCTGTAAGTATTTCACCATCAACCTCGACTCTTAATCCGTAGGTTCTTCCGGGCGTTCCCCTTAGTAGGGTACTGATGTAAAATCCTCCAAAGAATGGAACGTAGGTGAGTGTGTCTTGTTGGATACCATCATCCACGATCACAACCGCATTGCTGATGGTGGTATTAAGAAAGGTTTCAAAATCTACAGACCCGAAAAAAGGAAGAGACCGTGAAACTCTCACAACAGGAAAAGTATCATTCTGGACGTAGCCTTCTATCACGATTTTCTGATCTGTTTCTGGAATATCCACCGTAACGTTCTTCTCGCAGGAGTAAATCAATGCTAATGAAAAGCATATATATGCCTTTGTCATGAGTGATGGTAGTCTGTCGAGTATGAATTGCATGTTCAGAAGTGGAAATTCCAGGTCACGCTTGGAATGATAGGAAACAATGATATCTGCTTTGCTGCAATTGAAACTTTATCTCCTTCGAACGATGTGTCAAAATAGATGATATACGGATTGTATCTGTTGTAAACGTTGAAAACACTGAAGTTCCATGAGGAGTCGAATTTCTTGCCGGGTTTTCCTTTCAGTGTCGCAGATATGTCAAGGCGATGATATGCCGGTAGTCTGTAATTGTTGCGTTGTCCTCCGTAGTCCTCAACGATTTTTCCGTCCGACAACAGAAATAGTCTCTCAGGAAAGGTGTTCAAGTTACCTGTCGCATACACCCACGTTGCACCGAAGTTCCACCGTTTACTGAGGTCGTATGACATCACCAGCGAGATATCATGTCGGCGGTCGAATTTTGCATAGAAGGTTTTGCCGTTGTTCAAGTCGGGGAAGGTCCGTTCCGTCCATGCCAATGTATAGCCGATCCAGCCGTTGAAACGTCCTTTCGTTTTTTTAATGAAAAGCTCAGTACCATAGCTTCTCCCGCTTCCGAAAACAAAATTGTTGTCGATATTGTCGTTTACGGAATTCTCTGGCAGAAAACCTTCTTTGTATTCGATCTGATTTTCAAGTTTCTTATAGTATGCTTCAATCGATGTTTCAAAGGTGGAATTAGAAAAGTTCCTGAAATAGCCGATTGCATATTGTATGCCGAATTGGGGAGCTACCAGGTCTGTCGAAGGAACCCATAGGTCCGTAGGAAGTGAGATGGAAGAAAGAGAGGCCAGATGTATGTACTGGTAGTTCTGCGTATACGAAGCTTTTAGGGAAGATTTTTCATTTATGAGATATCGCATCGATAAACGCGGTTCCAGACGGGAATAGGTTTTTACATTATCTCCTTTTTCATAATGTGCGGTATCGCTGATGGCTCCGCTGATAGGGTCGCGCAGATACCTGTCGAATGGGCCCACTTGTTGGAATACCGTTGCCCTAAGACCGCCGTTGATCCGTAAACGGTCTGTAAGATCGAATTCATCGTTCACATAAAAAGCCAGATCATGCGCATAGTTCCTGATGATATCTCCAAGATCGAAAACCACATCGCCTGATTGCGCCGATGCATTGCTGGGTACGAACACATGATAAATGTATTGTCCGCCGAATTTTATATTATGAGAGGGAGAAGGAAGCCATGTCAGATCGGTTTTTACATTGTAGTCTGTGATTCCGGAAAAGAGTTTGAAACGAAAAGACTCCAAGCCTCCTTCGAATTGGAAGTCGTAATTCGTGAATATGAGTGACGTGTTCATGAACAGCTTATCGCTGAAAAGGTGGTTCCAACGTGCTGTAGCGGTTGCATTTCCCCATGGGACACGTATTGAGAAATCGGAGTTGGTGCTCTTGAATGCGAATACATCCCGACCGAAATAACCACTCAGGTACAAACGGTCTTTATCGCTGAAAGTATAGTTCAATTTGGCATTCAAATCGTAGAAATAGTAACTGTTGCCGTAAAGGTCGGACGACTTGGGTGTGAAAGGGGGTTTGAAAAACAGGTCCAGAAATGTCCTGCGCGCCGATATAATGAACGAACTGGTGTCTTTCTGGATTGGCCCCTGTATGGTAAATCGGCTTGCAACGACACCAAGACCTCCGTCCACTTCAAGGCGTTTGTTGTTTCCTTCTTTCATCTGGATATCCAAAACGGATGCTAGGCGTCCACCGTAATTCGCAGGCATGCCGCCTTTCGTCAATGTCACGTTCTGAATGGCATCCGCATTGAAAACGGAGAAAAATCCGAAAAGATGAGATGCGTTATAAACGTTGGCTTCGTCCAGTAGGATGAGATTCTGATCGGGTCCCCCTCCGCGGACATAAAATCCGCTATTGCCTTCGCCTGCATTCGAAACACCGGGAAGCAGTTGAATGGCTTTCAGCAGATCGACTTCGCCAAAAAAAGCAGGTAGGGATTTCACTTTCTCGACATCGATTGTCTGAACACTCATCCTTGAATCTGTCACATTTTTATCTGCACGCTCTGCAGTGATGGTCACTTCTTCTGTTTGAATGGCCTTGTTCGACAGGGAAACATTCAATCTTAAATCCTTGTCCAACTTTATCCTACTTTCCTGCTGCTCGAATCCGATGAAGGAAAAAACGATCTTATAGTCTCCGGAGG
>JBJSZR010000239.1:0-1726 GCA_046090385.1 Bacteroidota bacterium | reverse complement strand
GCCAAATTCGGGATTGGGGTGAAACTGGAGACCGATTTACCGAACGTACTCAAAGGGTCCGTTCCGACGGTCGATTACTATAATAAGATTTTCGGGAAAGGCTCCTGGAAGTCTTCAACCATCATTTCGCTAGGCATCGGTCAGGGTGAATTGGGAATCACTCCTCTTCAGAACGCGAACATCCTTGCAGCTGTCGCGAACAGGGGCTGGTATTATACACCGCATATCGTAAAGGCTATCGGAGAAAAGAAACACCTTCCTGGGCGTTTCAAGGTGAAGCATGGTCTCGGTGTTGATGCACAATATTTCCCGCCTATCATCGATGGAATGGAGGGGGTAGTGGACCACGGGACCGCCGCATCATCAAAGATCGAAGGTATCGTGATGTGCGGTAAAACGGGTACCGCGCAGAATCCTCATGGGAAAGACCATTCGGTATTTGTCGCTTTTGCACCTAAAGAAAATCCTAAAATCGCCATTGCCGTCACTGTGGAGAATGCAGGTTGGGGTGGAAGCTATGCCGCACCGATAGCATCGTTGTTGGTAGAGCAGTACCTTACCGATTCCATCAAAAGAACCGATCTTCGTGAACGCATGCGTTCAGCAGTCATTCTTCCAGAAGTGAAAATCAAGAAACCTGTTGTGAAAGATTCTTCGTCTACCGCAGTCGACCGGCGCGACACTGTTCCAAAAGTTCCTAAAAGCGGTCAACGATGAGGGAGCAGAAAGGCGTACTTCAAAATCTGGACTGGGTGCTGGTCGGAATCTATTTTCTACTGATTTTCATCGGTTGGCTGAATATTTATGCAGCTGTCTATAACGATGAACATACCAGTATCCTGGACCTTTCTCAGAACTATGGCCGTCAGGCTATTTGGTTGATCGGTGCCGTTATAATAGCCCTCATGGTTGTAGTGACCGATGGAAAATTTTATGCGGCTTTTTCATATCCCATTTACGGATTCATGATTCTGCTTTGCCTGAGTACATTCGCTTTCGCCAAAAATGTAAAAGGATCGTATGGGTGGATCGATATCGGCAGCTTCAAACTGCAACCTGCTGAGTTCGCGAAATTCGCAGCCAATATGGCTTTGGCTAAATATCTCAGCACGCTCGGCATCAGAATACAGGATGTTCGGACAAAGATCATTTCAGTTCTTATCATCGGGATTCCGGCTCTTATCGTACTTCTGCAGAACGATACCGGCTCGGCTCTGGTTTTCTCTTCCTTCATCTTCGTACTCTACCGGGAAGGCCTTTCAGGCAATGTCTTGTTGCTGGGTTTCCTGATGGTGGTCTTATTCGTTCTTGCATTACTTGTAAAGAAGGCGATTCTGATCGGCATCATCGTCGGAATCGCGCTCTTGTTTTATCTGCTTGTTAAAAAGTCACGACGCAACCTGCTCATCATCCTGGCAGGAGCCAGTATCACTTCTGGAGTCGTTCTTGCAGTTGATTATACTTATACGAACATTCTTCAGGAGCATCAACGGACCCGCATCGATGTGTTGTTAGGAAAAGAGACCGACCTGAAAGGAGCAGGCTATAATGTGAACCAGAGCAAAATCGCCATAGGTTCCGGAGGCTGGTTTGGAAAAGGATTCCTCAATGGCACACAAACGAAATTCGACTTCGTGCCTGAACAGAGTACGGATTTCATTTTCTGTACGGTAGGTGAGGAGTGGGGTTTCTTTGGAAGTTCACTGGTGATCGGAATTTATCTTTT
>JBJSZR010000238.1:0-1213 GCA_046090385.1 Bacteroidota bacterium | reverse complement strand
TGCCATCAACGGCGATGGCAACAACCCTGGACTTGAGGAAATTGTTTCCGGCAATAGTGTGAGTAAATCAGGCAACCTGGCCAAATTGTACCTTGGTTTCGCTTATATGAAGAACAAGGAATATGATAAAGCCATTGATGCGCTAAAAAGTTACAGTGCTGAAGATGTAATGACAGCTTCTCTTTCGCTTTGCCTGATAGGCGACGCCTATATGGAGCTCAAGAATACGGATGAAGCAATAGGTTACTACGAAAAAGCCACTAAAGAGAAAGCGAACAATTTTGCTACTCCGGTTGCATTGATGAAGCTTGCGACTGCGCTCGAATCAAAAGGCTCCTACAAGGAAGCCGTCGATGTTTATGAGCGCATCCGGAAGGACTATCCTACCAGTAGCGAAGGCACGCAGGCTGAAAAATATGCAGCCAGAGCCTCAGCGATGGCTGGCAATTGATTCTGATAAGACAAGATTTTAACCGGGCTGGATTCATTCAGCTCGCCGAGCGAAGCAGAGGCGAGCGATGGTCAGCCCCTTCTCTCGCCCTTGTTCAAATCCCATGGCAACTCATCTGAAGAATTTGTCTGACTATGATGCAACCGGGATTTCAGCGGAGGGAATGCGTTTCAGCATTGTCGTTTCCGATTGGAATACGAGGGTGACGGGCGCACTGCTGGATGGTGCTGTTCAAGCCCTGAGAGAGTTAGGTTGCAAGGACACTGACCTGCAAATTCACCGTGTACCTGGAAGTTATGAGCTTCCGACAGGAGCCAAATGGGCTGCAGAGACCAATAAACCGGATGCAGTGATCTGCCTGGGGTGCGTCATACAAGGCGAAACCCGTCATTTCGATTTCATCTGTCAAGCAGTAGCACAAGGCCTGATGGACCTTAATTTGAGCTTCGGGATTCCATTCATTTTCGGTGTTCTGACACCAGAGAACATGGATCAGGCCTTGGACCGCTCAGGTGGAAAACATGGCAACAAGGGTATTGAAGCAGCAGTATCAGCAGTAAAAATGTGTCTCTTGCGTACTAAATTACGCTGAACGATCACCTGACAGTCAAAGACTTCACAGCGGCTGCATCGGCAGAACGTACATGCAAGACATAGTGACCGGCTGCAACACCTTCAAGGGAAAGCCGTACAGTCTTAATCTCCAATCCGGTAAGGAGTCGCTCCGTGCGTTCAAACACTATCTTTCCCTGAAGATCCAAT
>JBJSZR010000237.1:0-8387 GCA_046090385.1 Bacteroidota bacterium | reverse complement strand
GCGGAGTTGGCCCGATTGACACGAATGTATGATGTGAGTCAGAAGTTCTATCAGTTATTGTTGGAGAAAAAAGTCGAATTCTCCATTTCTAAAGCAGGTGTGACATCAAACAACGTCGTACTTGAAAGGGCCAGGCCGAATGTCATACCCTTGTATCCAAACCGGAAGTTTGTTCTGGCCAGCAGCCTTTTGATCGGCTTTTTGATCAGTTTCCTAATCATTTTCCTGAAGTATCTTTTCTATAACGAGATCACCTCCCTTGAGGAAATAAATATGTATACCGATGCAGCTTTGCTTGGTATCATTCCTACTTACAAAAAAGACATACCTGTATCCCAGTTGCTTGTGGATAAGAATCCGAAATCAGCAATCGCTGAGTCTTTCCGTTCGGTTCGCACCAACCTTCAATTTCTTAACAATGCAGAAGACGCAAAAGTAATTGCGATCACATCGACCATTTCTGGAGAAGGAAAAACGTTTGTAGCCATCAACCTTGCAGGTGTAATAGCCTTCTCTGATAAGCGGGTAGTTATTGTCGACTTGGATATGCGTAAGCCAAAGATCCACCTGGGTTTCAATGTGGATAATATCCGTGGCATGAGTACGATACTGATCGGTAAAGATACGGTTGATAATTGCATCATTCAAAGTAATCTCAAAAACCTCCATTTTATTACAGCCGGACCCATTCCTCCGAATCCTTCGGAGTTGATATTGAGTGAAAAAATGGATCAGACCATCGAGTATTTAAAGACCCACTATGACATCGTAATCATCGATACACCACCGGTAGGTATCGTTACGGATGGAGTTCATATCATCAACAATGCTGACTATCCACTCTATATTGTAAGGGCGCTTTACTCTAAACGGATGTTCATCAACAACATCAACAAGCTAAAGGAAGAGAACATGATCCGTAACCTCGCAATTGTATTGAATGGTGTCGAGCAGTCGAGATTCCGTTACGGATACGGATATGGTTACGGTTATGGTTATGGCTACGGCTACGGCTATGGCTACTATGACGAGGAGTCCGTCAAGAAAAAGCAAAGCATTTCGGAAAGACTTAAAGGTTTTTTCAAATCCTGATTCGATATGGAATTCACCAGGATAGCCATAGAGGGCGTCATAGTCATTCAACCTGCTCTTTACAGTGATGAACGAGGTTCTTTCCTTGAGTCATTCAATAAAAGGGAATGGGGTGAATCAGGAATTTATGCCGACTTCGTTCAAGATAACCAATCAATAAGTCGAAAGGGAGTCATCAGAGGACTGCATTTCCAACGTGCGCCGCATGAACAAGGTAAGCTTGTGAGAGTCGTTGCCGGCAGTGCAATGGATGTGGTAGTTGATTTAAGGCGCGACTCCCCTACCTTCGGTCGTCATCTTTGTATCGATTTGAGTGCTGAAAACAACCGGATGCTTTGGATTCCTCCCGGATTTGCGCATGGGTTTGAATCACTTGAAGATAATACCGTTTTCCTGTACAAAGTCAGCCACTATTACAATCCCCAATCGGAAGGTGGAATTCGCTTCGATGACCCCTCCCTATCCATTCCCTGGAGGACTTCTGAGCCGGTCGTTTCCCATAAAGACCGGCTATTGCCCACATTGGGAGAATGGATGGCTTCGATTTGATTTTTTCACCAAGTGCAAGTATGAATTCGCCTATGACGATGGTATAAGGTCGTTAAGTTGTTTATTTTCGTGAGCTGATTCATATAAATGACCCTGACCATTGACCCTTTTTCTTTACCTGTAGTTTACGGTATTTCTTTGACCGTAGCCATTGGATTTTCATTTCTGATTAACAGGCTTTTTTTGCGATTCGTAAGAACACTTGGTATCCGAAACCAAAATGACACGGTGATCCGTTGGGGCAGCCAATCCAAACCAGCTGTAGGAGGATTTTCATTTTACATACTTTTCCTACTATCTATCATAACTTATTCCATCCTATTTGATAGCAGCAAGGTGTTTTTGAATGTGGAATTCATAGGAATACTGTTGGCTACTATGCTTGGGTTTCTACTGGGCTTGGCGGATGATGCATATAATACCAGACCGTTTCTCAAGTTGATGACCCAGATCACTTGTGGCATCATACTGATGAGTACAGGTACGAAAATCAGTTTGTCCTACCTGGAGCCTGTGAATTATATCATCACAATTTTCTGGGTTGTCGGGATGATGAATTCCCTTAATATGTTGGACAATATGGATGCCATTACAACCACTGTTTCAATATCTATCATACTGTCTGCTTTGACAATGATGATTTTCGGTAAGGACTTGAGTTCGGTTTATTTCATGATCCTTACCGGAGTGATGGGAGCATTAATCGGTTTTTTATATTTCAACTGGCATCCTTCAAAAATGTACATGGGTGATACCGGCAGTCAGTTCATTGGAGTGTTTCTGGCAGCTATCGGGATCAAATATTTCTGGAACTCTACACCGCCGAGCGGGGACCTGATAAGCGCAAGGAATTTGATTCTGCCGATGTTGGTTTTCATCCTACCGATAGTCGACACAACTACAGTCACAATAAATAGGTTGGCTAAGGGCAGATCGCCGTTCGTAGGCGGGAAGGATCATACGACTCATGCCTTGGCATATTTAGGTCTGGGCGATCGTCAAGTTGCAGCAGTCTTTTGGATCATCAGCATCCTCTCCGTCTTATTCGTATTCATCATTGAAAAATACCTCAAGGAATGGAATCATATATACACTGCGATTTTCGGTGTGTATTTTCTCACCATCCTTTCACTTTTTTTCTCAGCTTCCAGGATCGCTGAAAATTCAAAAGCCTGACTTCATTCTATTTTGAAGCCAGTCAGTCATTAGTCGCAAGGCGATGCCTCTATGACGCAATGAATTCTTTATGTGAGGGGCCATCTCTGAAAAAGTCAATCGATACCCTACCGGAACAAAAACAGGATCATATCCGAATCCATCATCACCTCTTGGGGAATCAAGCAAGGTGCCATCAACTGCTCCACTGAAAATTTCCAGGTCTCCGATCCCTAGAAGCGAAATCACTGTACGGAATTTCGCTTTACGATCGTATACATCTGTCATTTCCCTCAGAAGCCTGCTAAGGTTTTGGGCGGAAGTAGCATTCGGACCGGCATATCGGGCTGAATAAACGCCAGGTGCACCGGACAATGCGTCGACTTCCAAACCGGTATCGTCAGAAAAACAAGGCAGTCCGAATTTTTCGTAGACATATCTTGCCTTCTGAAGTGAGTTCGCTTCCAATGTGGATCCGGTTTCCGGTAATTCATCCGTGCAACCGATATCAGCAAGCGATTTCAGCTCGATTGATAAAGGAAGGATGGAACGAGCTTCTTTCAGCTTGTGTTTGTTGTTGGTGGCGAATACTAATACAGGCATTTATAAAGGCTAAATTAAGCCAAATAATGCGTATATTTGATATACATGAAGACAGCATTGATAACAGGTATCACCGGCCAGGATGGCGCATATCTTGCCGATTTCCTGCTGGGAAAAGGATACATGGTGCATGGATTGAAACGTCGTAGTTCGTTGTTCAATACCGACCGAATCGATCATTTATACCATGATCCACACGAGAAGAATGTCCGATTCAAATTGCATTACGGAGACTTGACCGACAGCACGAATCTCATCAGGGTTATTCAGGAAATTAGACCGGATGAGATATACAATCTGGGTGCCATGTCCCATGTAAAGGTCAGCTTTGAAACTCCCGAGTACACTGCAAATGCCGATGGAATCGGCATCCTCAGGATATTGGAGGCTGTGAGATTACTTGGATTGAAGGATACGCGTATTTACCAAGCTTCTTCCTCCGAACTATACGGAATGGTACAGCAGGTTCCACAGACTGAACAAACACCTTTTTACCCCCGCTCTCCTTACGCAGTAGCAAAATTGTATGCATACTGGATCACCATCAACTACCGTGAAGCATATGGCATGTATGCCGTGAACGGGATATTATTCAATCATGAATCGCCTCTTCGGGGTGAGACGTTCGTTTCACGCAAAGTGACGCGAGGAGTTGCGCGAATAGCTTTGGGACTTCAGGACAGGCTTTATATGGGCAATCTTGATGCTAAAAGGGATTGGGGCCATGCCAAGGACTATGTCGAGGCGATGTGGAAAATGCTACAACTTGACCATCCGGAGGATTTCGTGATAGCTACCGGAAAAACAACTTCTGTGCGGGACTTCATCTCGATGGCCTTTAAAGAAGCGGGAATTGAAATCATGTTCGAAGGCACTGGTGTCGAAGAAAAGGCTGTGATTTCATCGGTAATTAACAAGGAATGCAAAAGTAAAACCGGCGATGTTGTCGTTCAGGTGGATCCAAGATATTTCAGACCAACAGAAGTGGAACTACTGATCGGAGATGCGGCAAAGGCAAAAGAAAAATTGGGTTGGGTGCCGAAATACGATCTACAAGGACTGATCAAGGAGATGGTGGCTGCCGACCTGGAGTTATTCAGGAAGGACAAATACTTGAAAGAAGGAGGCCATAAGGTATTCAACTACCATGAATAAGGAATCCAGGATATATGTTGCGGGGCATAGGGGAATGGTAGGTTCTGCTATCCTGAGACTGCTTCATCACGAAGGATACCATAATACCATCTTCCGGTCATCTGCTGAACTCGATTTAAGAGACGAGCAGTCAGTCAAACGTTTTTTTTTCGAAGAGAAACCGGAGTATGTTTTCCTGGCAGCCGCTAAGGTCGGTGGTATCCATGCGAACAATACTTTTCGAGCGGATTTCATACATGACAATCTTGCCATAGAATTGAATGTTATTCATCAGGCTTACAAGCATGATGTCAGAAAACTACTTTTTCTGGGATCATCATGCATTTATCCAAAGAATGCTCCTCAGCCGATGAAGGAAGAAGACCTGCTTACAGGACTTCTCGAGAGCACCAATGAGCCGTATGCGATTGCAAAAATCGCAGGGATCAAATTGTGTGAAGCCTATCGGGATCAGTACGGTTGCAATTTCATTTCTGCCATGCCAACCAATCTCTACGGTCCCAATGATAATTATGATTTGGAGAATTCGCATGTCCTGCCTGCGCTTTTGCGTAAGTTCCATGAAGCCACAGTGAATGGACATGAAAACGTGACCATTTGGGGTTCAGGTAAACCCTTACGGGAATTCCTTCATGTGGATGATCTGGCAAAGGCTTGCTTGCATCTGATGTGCAATTATGACGAACGTTTATTTGTTAATATCGGTTCGGGTAAAGAAATCAGTATCATGGAGCTTTCCAAAACGATCGGAAAGGTTGTCGGTTACAAAGGCGGTATCGAGCATGATATCTCAAAGCCGGATGGAACATTCAGGAAATTGATGGATTCTTCCAGAATCAGGGAATCGGGTTGGTCGGCCACAATTGGGCTCGAAGAAGGCATCAGGTCGACTTACAATGAATATCTGGCTATAATCGGAAGTGCGGTATCGTGATTGAATCCATGGATTATCCGTTCATAAATACCCCGGAACCAATATGACAATGATCGGGCACTGCCCTATCTTGTTGATTGGATATCTTCCTTAATCATGTTTGCCCTCAGAAATATCAAATCAATTTTAATTTTAGTCTTCGGATTATTGCTCTTCGAGAAAACAAACGGGCAGTGTCCTAGTCCTGCTTTTTCCTTAAGCAGCTCTGCATGCACCGGTGCGCCCTTGAATCTGTTAAATTCGACCAGCGGTTCACATGCTTTTCTATGGGACTTCTGTACAGAGGATTTTGAATCGATTCAAACAGATACCTCCATTCAGCTCACACCTGGAGTTTTCGGAACAACAGCCGGAGCTGCATTGATTGCTGACAATTCAGGTTTGTACGGATTCATCTGTAATCGTGATGGGTCATTGATCAGGGTGGATTATTCCAATGGTGCCGGCCAACCCTTCAGTAATTTGGTAAGCTTAGGTAATGCATCTGGCGCTGCAACTGATCCCAATGATATCAGTTTCATCCAAGAAAACGGAATATGGTATGCTTTCGTAGTGAATGTATTCAGCGGATCGGTGGGAAAGATAGAATTCGCAAATGGCCTCGGACAACCTCCTACGACTTCACAAGTCGTCATCAATTCCGGCCTTGGACTTCCCCGTGGAGTCAAATGCGTAAAGGATGTGAACGGAGAGTATCACATTTTCATAGCCAATTTCACTGCTAATACCATCAGTCATTTCTCTTTCGGAACATCTTTGTCAAATCAGCCGGTGCTTCTGAATACATACAATGTTCCAGGCAGTGCCAATATCATCGATGTCGATCTCATACTTGATTGCGACAACTGGTTCATGGCAGTTTGCAGCTATGGCAGTAATGACCTTGTGATAGCTTCGATGGGGGCCAACCTTTCTTCTGTAAATCCAGTTTATAATACTCCCTTTGCCAACTCTACGACAGGTTATTCGGTCAGGCTTGTCAGGAATGGATTCGACTTCTACTCTATGACTACCAATAGCGGCGGGATACTGACTGTGCAACATCTCGGGACCAATCTTTCATCGCTTTCGCCTACTTTGACAGGTACGTTCTCTTTCGGTGCTGCGGCAACGGATATGGCTTTATTTTATCAGGATAGCAGATGGTACGGATTGACTCCGTATGAAAATGGTTCAGGACTTGTCCATACGCTTTTTGAGGAAACGTGCTTGGCAGTACCAGCAAGTTCAACAGATTCCATTCCGACTGGAGTTTTTTTTCTAAGTTCAGACACCTTCAATATTTCCCTTACTGCAAGTGGCTCCTCAGGACAAATAAGTTCGATCAAACAACCCGTATTCATCAACGAGAGTCCCCAGGCAGGATTCAACTGGATCGGAAATTGCCTCGGCAGTTCTACTCAGTTCAGTAACACCAGCAGTATAGGTTCAGGGACTTTGACTTCCTATTCATGGACGTTCGGAGATGGAGGTGTCTCAAGTTCTCAAAGTCCGGCATATACTTATTCAGCTATTGGTAGCTTTCAGGTTACAATGAATGTGACAGCCGGTAACGGATGTTCATCAGAATATGACACGGCCATAACGATTTCTCCTGTTCCAATCGCTTCTTTCACTATTGGAAACTCCTGCTCGGAGACTGTGATTCCTTTGAACAATTCCTCTACCATCAGTTCTGGGTCAGTGTCCGGATGGCTTTGGGATTTCGGTAACGGTGACACCTCAACTGCCACCATTCCACAATATGCTTATCCAGGTGGTGGTAACTTTCAAATCACTTTGATTGCAACATCTGATGCAGGGTGTTCGGATACCATACTCAACGGAGTGGTCATTCAAGACCGGCCCATTGGCTCTTTGGATGTTTCCAATACCTGTGTCGGCCAATCAGTGCAGTTCAATGATCTTTCAACCATCGTGAATTCAACCATCATTTCAAGATCATGGTATTTCGGCGACGGTGATTCCTCTAATATCCAGAATCCAGTACACAGCTATGCAGGCGGTCCGTCTAATTACCCATTAGAACTTGTGGTAACCGCAGCCAATGGTTGTATAGATACTGTCGATTACGATCTTCGTGTGTCGGAACAGCCGGTTGCCTCTTTTACGTTTTTGCCCGGAACCATTTGCTCGGGTATGGAAATATCTTTTGACGATCTTTCCAGTGTGAGTGGAGATACTATTTCTGCATGGAGTTGGTCCTTCGGAGATGGTGCAACAGATACCATCTCTGATCCTCAGCATACTTTCCAACAGGCCGGCAGTTACAGCGTATCCCTGGTAGCGTATTCTCCGTCGAGGTGTGCAAGTACTCTTACTGCTCAAACCATCAATGTATTGCAGGGGCCAACACCCTACTTCACAGCCCAGGATGCTTGTGTAGGTACTCCAGTATATTTCATCGATCAGTCCATTCCCGCACCCGGTAGTACGATAATCAGCTATTTTTGGACATTGGGTGATGGCTCGACATCAATTGCACAGAATCCATTTGTTCCCTATGCGGCATCTGGAAGTTACGAGGTGACTCAGAACATAACCACGGATCAAGGATGCGTGGCCAGTAATACTCAAACAGTATATGTCAGGGGGTTACCGGAGGCTTCTTTCAGCTTTGACCTTCCATGCAATGGTGTCCCTGTATCATTCACCAACACCAGTACCACTGATTCATCCTCCGTCCTGTTATTTTATTCTTGGGATTTCGGCGATCCAGCCAGCGGTTCAACCAATACTTCTGCACTGCCCAATCCGACACATGTATTTACAGGTCAATCTGCCTTCGATGTTAGGCTGGTAGTCGAGAACAATTTCGGTTGCGAAGACACCGTGACAAACACATTGAACATACTTCCTGCGTCTAATGCACTTTTCACCTATTCTCCTACCTGCTATG
>JBJSZR010000236.1:0-9983 GCA_046090385.1 Bacteroidota bacterium | reverse complement strand
CAGGTCGCCATACTTGTCAACCAATCCGATACGCTTGCCATCGGTGCCACTCCAGACTCTGCCTTGACCGATGCTGTCAACGGCATCCTTGCTCATCTTCCTGCCATCAGCCACGTGGCCGATGAATGTCTGGTACGTTTTCTCCACTTCAGATTGAATGATTTCCCGTTCCTCAGGTCGCATAGGTCGAGTCATGGATCCAATATCAGAGTTACGACCGGTTTTGACCGTGTCGAACGTCACCCCGAGTTTATTATTGAACATCTTTTGGGCATTGAACATGAGTCCGAATACTCCTATGGAGCCGGTTATGGTATTGCGGTCGGCTACAATTGAATCAGCGGCACAGGCGATATAATAACCGCCGGAGGCTGCATAATCACCCATCGAAGCGATCACGGGTTTTACCTTGCGCGTCAGTTCCACCTCGCGCCAGATCACATCGGACGCTAACGCACTTCCTCCCGGTGAATTGATTCGTAAAACAACGGCTTTTACGGAACTGTCCTTTCGTGCTTTGCGCAATTCGGCGGAGGTGGTTGCGCCACCGATGGTTCGGTCATCACCTTTACCGTCTACTATGTCACCTACTGCATAAATCACGGCGATCTTATCGCTGCTGTAGGGCTTTTCAGATTTTACGTAAGCATTGTCGTAGGATGAAATTTTCACCAGATGTTCTTTTTCAGTTTCACTCCATCCCGATTTTTTTCGCAGCTCAAGTAGAAACTCATCATAATAACACACCACGTCTACAAGCCCGGCATCTCTGGAGGCCTGGGCGTCACGACCTACCAGTGTATCTGCAAGTAGCTGCAAGCGCTCAACCGGTACTTTACGTGATTCAGATATGCCCTCTAATACTCGTCCCCATACACTGCTGGACAATGTCTCCAGCTGTTCGCGATTTTCCGGACTCATCTTGTCGAGCAGGAAAGGTTCTACGGCGCTTTTGAATTTCCCGTGACGTATGATCTGAGGCTCGACTTCGAGTTTCTCCAAAGCCCCTTTAAAGAACATAAGTTCCATAGACATCCCTCGGAAATCGATCATTCCCTCAGGATGAACGAACATTTTGTCAGAAACAGATGCCAGGTAATAGGCACCTTGGCCATAGACTTCTCCATAGGAGTAAATGAATTTGCCTGATTTCTTGAAGTCAATCAACGCATTCCTGATTTCTTCGATGGTCGCACCTCCCGCCTGAACCGAGCTCATGTTCAAAAAGATCCCCTTGATTCGAGTATCCCTTTTGGCTTTGTCTATGTTCTTGATGATATCATTAAGGCCAAGTGTTTTCCAGTCATCAATACTGCCGAATTGAAGACTTTCGAGCGGGTTCTTGCTGGTCCTTTCTGTGATTTCGCGGTTCAAATCCAATTGTAAAACGCTGCTTTCGTCAACGGTCATTTCAGTTTCACTGCTCAGTGACGCCGCAATGCATGCAAGTAGTACGATCAAGAAAATGAACAATAGGAAGCCGCCAAGAATGAAGCCTAATGCGGAGGCAAGAACGTTCTTAAGAAATTGTTTCATGGGATTTGATTTGAATTTGTAAATGTACGAGAGAAGGATGAATTACCTTTGTGGCAATTCAAGCCTTAACGTGAGATTCATCCTTCTATTGGGTTCCAATGTCGGCAACCGTGAGCAGCGATTGGCTGAAGCCGTGCTTTCAATTGCTGACCGTATCGGTCGACCTGATGCGATTTCAGGTATTTATCAGACTGCGCCATGGGGTAAAACCGATCAAGATCCCTTCCTCAATCAGGTTGTCAGCGGGGAATGTAATCTGCAGCCCAGACAGCTACTGGAGTCCGTTCTCCAAATCGAGTTGTCCATGGGACGCGTCAGGACATCCAAATGGGCCCCCAGGATCATTGATATCGATATTCTTTTCTTTGGGAAACAGGTGGTTTCGGAGCCTGGCTTGGTGATACCGCATCCTATGCTCCACGAGCGCCGTTTTACCCTTCAGCCATTGTGTGATATTTTTCCCGAATTTAGGCATCCGGTGTACGGCAAATCCATGAAGGAGCTGTTGGATGCCGTTGTCGATCCACTCGAAGTCCAGCTCTACCACCCAACGCCTTGATCCAGTCATTGAAATACGAATACGTCGTTATAGAGGGTAATATCGGAACGGGCAAGACCTCCTTGGCGACACGACTGGCTGAGGAAAGCGGTGCTAGACTGGTATTGGAGCGGTTTGCAGATAATCCGTTCCTGCCAAAATTTTATGAGAACCAATCGAGATTTGCTTTCCCTTTGGAGCTCTCCTTCCTGGCCGATCGCTTTCAACAGTTGAATGATGAGCTGAAACCACGCGAACTCTTTTCCATCAATACCGTTGCCGATTATATTCTCAGTAAATCATTGGTTTTCGCCCAAGTGACATTGAAAGAAGACGAGTTTCAATTGTATCAGCGGCTTTTCCATATCATTCATGCGCAGTTGCCGAAACCCGATCTTTTGGTATATCTTCATAAGGACGTAGAACAATTACAGCAGAACATACGTAAAAGGGGCAGAGACTATGAGCAGAATATCGCTGATGAATATCTCCTCGGTATCGAAAGAGGGTACTGGGATTTCTTCCGTCAATTGACCGGCCAACGTATTCTGGTCATCGACACCAATGGAATCGACTTTGTGAATCATCCGGCTGATTATGAATGGGTGAAGAGTCTGATAGATGCTGAATATTCAGTAGGGTTGCACAGGGTTTCGAAAGGTCATGCATCAATGCCAATCTGAAAACCTATTTCTCATGTTCAAGCACTCTTTTCACACGGAAATATTTTTTCCGAAAATCATTTTGTTGCTTTGCTCACTGTTTCTTTTGGCCCATTCGAAAGCAAGGGCCGAAGCAGACTCAACAAGCAGTTGTTCCTGGGATCTTGATTTTTCGATCGGGCGTACTGTTACTTATGGTGATTTGACTTCCGGACGTATCGGTTCCGATGGCAGCTGGTCGTTTTCTGCTGGAGGAGTCAGGAATTTCAATTCACTTTTTGCAATCAGGGGAGATCTGCTCTATGGAAATTTACATGGCAACGGAAGTGAAGAAGGCTCCAATGCGAAATATTATTTCAATAGCCGTATGAACTTCGAGTTGTCGGTTTCAGCTTCGTTTAAGATTCTTCAGCTTTTCAGAAAAGGCGATAAGTACCGTTTGTCAATTCATACACAAGCTGGAGTTGGTCTTCTGAATTGCAGTCCGAAAGTGTTTCAGCGTGGTTTTGACGGCTATGCCAACTATTTTGTCGACAAGGATGCGGGAACATCAGATAGAACTGCAGATTACAGGGGTAAGACACATCCTGTTATACCGCTGGGAGCAGGACTGAAATACCAAATGACCGATCGAATGTCTGTTTTTCTCAATGGATGCTACCGTATTACCTTTACAGATGAAATAAATGGATATGTTGAGAAGCAGGGTGTGAATGATGGTTACATGATATATGCCTTTGGTGCATCATTTCATCTTTGAGAAAATCAATCTGAGAAGTCAGTATTTACCTGTGGCTTGTAAATGATGCCATAGTACGATTCCTGCACATACAGAGATGTTGATTGAATGTTTGGTGCCGAATTGTGGAATCTCCAGCGATTCATCGGCCAACGTCAGCGCCGAATCAGATACACCATCGATTTCATGTCCGAAAACGAAAGCTATGGGTTCATCGGGCTTCGCTTTGAATTCATTCAACGGGTAGCTTTTGTCGGTCTGCTCAACAGCGATAATGCGGTATCCTTTTTCTTTCAAATAATTAACAGCTTCTGCTGCCGTGGTGAAATACTCCCACGGAACGGTATCCTCAGCTCCTAGGGCTGTCTTGTGGATGTCGCGATGGGGTGGTTTGGCTGTGATGCCACACAATATCAATTTCCTGCAACGGAAAGCATCCGAGCTTCTGAAAACGGAGCCGATGTTATTGAGGCTCCGGACGTTGTCCAATACGACCACAACAGATGATTTATCCGAGGACCTGTATTCATCGGCACTCAATCGGCCTAATTCGACGTTTCGTATCTTACGCATTCTTGGTAAATTAGAGGCAAAGAAGCGAAATCTTGATCAAAGTGGAAACGAAAACAGGGGTAGTCGAAACTCCTCTTATGAAGCAGTATTACGGGATCAAGGCCAAATATCCGGATGCATTGCTGTTGTTCCGCGTGGGCGATTTCTACGAAACCTTCGGCGATGACGCAGTCAAGACCTCTTCCATTCTTGGCATAGTACTTACGCGAAGAGCCAACGGAGCGGCTTCCTTCGTGGAGCTTGCCGGCTTTCCTCATCATGCACTCGATACATACTTGCCCAAACTTGTTCGTGCAGGCATGCGTGTGGCCATCTGCGATCAGTTGGAGGATCCCAAGCTGGCTAAAAAAATCGTTCAACGTGGAGTCACGGAATTCGTGACCCCGGGTGTATCCTATAACGACAAGATCCTTGATAACAAGCGCAACAATTTCCTTGCAGCCATACATCCCGACGGTAAAAAGACCGGAGTCGCTTTTCTTGACATATCCACCGGGGAATTTTATGCTGCGCAGGGTGATGAGGCTTACATTGATAATGTGCTTCAAAGTTTTCAGCCTGTAGAGGTTGTGTTTTCTCGCTCTCATAAGAGCCAGCTTCAGGAACGTTACGAAGGTCGGTTCTACCATTATGCTTTGGATGAATGGATTTTCCAATCTGACTATGCCAATGAAAGATTGCTACGCCACTTTGGTACCAAATCCCTGAAGGGATTCGGCGTGGAAGAGATGTCGGCTGCGATCATCGCTGCAGGTGCTGCTTTGCATTACGTATCCGACACCCGTCAGGACCAGCTCAAGCACATAACAGCCATCGCACGATTGGAAGAGGATCGCTACGTATGGCTTGACCGATTCACTGTCAGGAACTTGGAACTCATAGGGTCTTCGAATGAAAATGCGATGACGCTTGTGGATGTTCTTGACCGTACTGTCACACCTATGGGAGGACGCCTGCTCCGTCGTTGGATTTTGTTGCCTCTCAAAGAGCAATCAGATATTGTGCAGCGCAATCGTACAGTTCGTCTGCTATGCGACGATCAAACCCTGTATTCTCAACTATCAGAGCAACTCAAGCAGATAGGGGACCTTGAGCGGCTGGTGTCCAGGGTCGCATTAGGTAAAGTAACTCCTCGGGAAGTGCTGCAACTTGGTCGTTCATTGGAGAAAACAGAAGCTGTTCGAGAACTGCTTGTTGCCAACGGGTCTGATTCAATGGCTGATCGTGCATCAAGATTGGATCCATGCATGGATGTCAGAAGGCGGATTTTCGATTCTCTCGATGCGGAGGCGCCCTCCATGGTAAACAAGGGTGGTGTGATCCGTCAGGGTATTGACGCTTCATTGGATGAGTTGCGGGATATTGCACGCAATGGGAAAGAAGTGTTGTTGCGAATCCAGCATCGTGAATCCGAGCGTACAGGAATACCATCACTCAAAGTCGGTTTCAATAATGTGTTCGGGTATTTTATCGAAGTGACTCATACACACAAAGACAAAGTGCCTTCAGAATGGACACGTAAGCAGACGCTGACCAATGCAGAACGCTATATCACTTCTGAGCTTAAAGAATATGAAGAAAAGATTTTGGGAGCTGAAGAGAAGATCCTTGCCATCGAGGAACGATTGTTCGCTGAGTTGGTCACATCGCTCATAAAGGATGTCCCAGCCGTCCAGTCAAATGCAGTGACGTTGGCTGAATTGGATGTGCTGCTTTCCTTCGCAGAGGTGGCCACACGAAACGGATATGTTTGTCCTGAAATAAATCAGACAAGGATCATCGATATAAAAGACGGAAGGCATCCGGTGATAGAGCAACGACTGCCACATGGTGAGAAATTCATCGCCAATGACACTTATCTTGATCCCGACAGCCAGCAGATATTGATGATCACCGGGCCGAACATGTCAGGTAAATCGGCATTGTTGCGTCAATCAGCTGTTATAGTTCTGATGGCTCAAATCGGTAGTTTTGTGCCTGCATCCTCTGCCAAGATCGGTATCGTTGACAAGGTTTTCACGCGTGTTGGTGCATCAGATAACCTTTCATCCGGCGAATCCACCTTCATGGTCGAGATGAATGAAACAGCAAGCATTCTTCATAATCTTTCAGACCGTAGTCTGGTGTTACTTGATGAAATCGGCAGAGGAACCTCCACCTACGATGGTATCAGTATTGCATGGTCGATTGCCGAATACTTGCACGAACATCCGTCAGCCCGTGCCAAGACCTTGTTTGCCACTCATTATCATGAGCTGAATGAAATGGCTTCAGCCATGCCCCGTATTCGAAACTTCCATGTGTCTGTTCATGAGACCGACTCCAAAGTTCTGTTCCTGCGGAAGTTGGTTCCGGGAGGAAGCGAGCACAGTTTTGGTATTCACGTGGCTAAAATGGCGGGTGTTCCTGTAAAAGTGGTGAGAAGAGCAGAGCAAGTCCTTAAACAGCTGGAATCAACTCGAGAACAGGGTCAGGGGGTAAAAAAGTCCACATCGATTGATGCTGCAAAGAAGGACGACTTTCAACTGAGTATTTTCCAACTCGATGATCCCGTACTGGAGCAGGTTCGTGAGCAGATATTGGCAACGGACATCGATCAGCTGACCCCCCTGCAAGCGCTTAATCTGCTACACGATATCCGAAAGCTGATAGGTGGCAAGTGATTTAGCGCTGATTTTCAGCTTTTTTTTCGAAAAAATGCTAAAAAAGAACTTATAAGGTTGATTTTTCGTTCCCCTTGATGTACTTTTGTTTTCCCTGATTGCGATGGCAAAAAGGGCCATAAAAAGCGGAAGTAGCTCATTTGGTAGAGCACGACCTTGCCAAGGTCGGGGTGGCCGGTTCGAGCCCGGTCTTCCGCTCCAACAACTGAAATCCCCCGTCATTCTACGGGGGATTTTTATTACCAGCAAGCAAGGCTGTTCTTTTAGCACCCAAAATGTGCCCAAGGATATAGCTTTCTTGAACTGAACGTGGTGAACTTATACATTTGCAACGTTCCCGCCCGGATGGTGGAACTGGTAGACACGAGGGACTTAAAATCCCTTGGCCATTGCGGTCGTGCAGGTTCGATTCCTGTTCCGGGTACAACCTTGAGCTGAACAGTCCGCTCAAAGATTTTTTTCAAATGCCAACCATACACATCAACGCTCCTAATGGAGCTTTTGCGGAAACCGTGCTCCTGCCCGGCGATCCGTTGCGGGCGAAATTCATCGCAGAGAATTTCTTGAAAGATGCCGTATTGGTGAACGATGTACGAAATATGTTCGGTTATACCGGATCTTATAAAGGAAAAAAAATATCCGTCATGGGCTCCGGCATGGGAATTCCATCCTGTATGATTTACTCGAAGGAGTTGATAACCGAATATGGTGTGAAGAACATCATCAGGATCGGAACAGCTGGAGGATTGAAAGGCACCCAGGTCAAGGATCTTGTAATCGCACTCTCCGCCAGTACCGATTCCAATGTAAACCGATCCCGCATGATGGGTTACGATTTCGCCCCTTGTGCCGATTTCGACTTGGCTCGTAAAGCAGTCGATGCCGCCAGGGCCAGAAGTTTACGGGTATTGACAGGCAGCTGTTTCTCTGCAGATTACTTTTATCATCCTGAAAAAGGACTTTACGATCAGATGGAGAAGATGGGTGTCCTTTGTGTTGAAATGGAAGCTGCTGGTCTGTACGGTGTCGCGGCAGAATACGGAGCAAACGCACTTGCCATACTCACCATCAGCGATCACATCCGTACAGGCGAAGCCATGTCATCCGAAGAACGTCAAGTCGGATTGAAGAACATGGTTGAAGTGGCCCTTGAAGCGACTTCTGCTTGATCGGGTCATTATCGGTGGAGGATGTCGACCAAAAGTTTTTACACCATTTTTCGATTCTCAAAATTATCGATTAACGGATCCTTACGATCTTGGCCGAACCGAAATAAGTGCCATCCATGATCCGCAGAGAGTATACGCCAGGAGCAAGAGCGCTTAAATCAAGAGTGTACCATTCGTTGCCGATCGGCGCTACAGGGATACTGTAGAGTTGTCCTCCGGCATCTGACACGGTGATCGATTTTCCTGGATCATATCCGCGGTCAAGGTGCAAGCGAGCTTCATCGCCGGCAGGATTGGGTATCACCGCAATGGCCGCAGGCTTCAAATGGTTGCTTATTCCCGTCATCATTGTGGGCACGCAATTGTCAGCCAGAGATGCTACTGTTCCTTCACCTGCTTCATTCATTATTGCTGCAATGGAGCTGATACAGATCGCGGTATCGGTAAAGGAGTTGTAATAAATCCGAAGAATCGGTTGGCGTGATACGGATCTTGGTATGGTCGAATCGTTGACAGTCATAGCGAAGAACTCCTTTGTTGAAGGCTTGTAACGCAGATCAATCGGAGCTACACCGGGATTTGTCAGACTCATGTAGGATGAAATGTTTATTCCACTCATCGTGAACTGGAAACCTTTTACTCCTGAGCGTGGATTTCGTAAGCCGATATCGACATAGCCGTTTATTGGATCATATCCTATGATACTTAGTTCGGTTGAATCCTGAGGATTGATTATGTTGCGAGGGAAACGACAGTGATTATGTGAGCCACCACCTGGAATGAAAGTACTGCCATAAATACACCAATTCATCTGCGCAGCATCGAAGATATTGAGCGCACCGTCGCCATTCAAATCGTTGCAGGGAGTTGCGGAGAATCCTGCTTGAATCTGATCCAGATAAGTGTCCACTTCGGCGACAGTCAGAGCAGCATCTCCATTCACATCTCCGAAGACCGAAGTTCCGCCACAAATGCCATTGCAGTCGATCATGGAAGTTCCGCCCGGAACTCCATTGCAATCGGTGAATGGCGTACAGTTGGGTAACACCGAATAGGATGGGACACCACTCGAATTCCTTGTTATGCGGATGCAGATTTGTAGTGCATTGTTCAGGAAATTGGTTTCATAACGGTTCAAAGCATCAGGGAGGTGCTGTGAATTCACGATAATGGCGAGTCGGTAATCACCATCAGGGACATCCGTGATATCCACCCACTGACATTGTGTTCCGACACCATAGACATCGTAGCATCCTGCAGATATTCCCATATTACCACAAGTATATTGGCCGGTTCCGCAAAGGTCCATCACGCAATATCCGTTCTTATGTCCGGCAGGCACGACGAATCCGGCGGTATCGTATAGCCTGTAGTCACCATAACCTTCATAGTGAGCATGCCCGTGACAGTTATTGGTGTTGAACATACCGGGCTGCGTGGCATTCGTGCCAATATAGTAGTCAGCGGTACCCTGGTTCCAGATCTTAGAGGTGAATCTTATCACATGTCGAGTCCCATATCCCGTTACACATCCTTCTGCAACATCACAGGTGGCGGCAGTCATGGTTGCAAGTCCAAGGCTATTGACGAAGGAAAGTGAATCGAACAGCAGATCAGGGCCCTGGCAAGTAGGATGAGGATAGTAGTAGCATGAATCTCCGACTGTTGCAAGGGGATTGAAATTGCAAGCGGTAGGATCCATGCACCCTGTAACCGGTCCGGTGTATTCAAAAGAGAATCCGATAGGATTTATGCATGAATTCTGGTTGTCGCCAACCCTCACCAAATAAGTCGTATTGGCAATCAGCATGAACGTCATAGCAGCCTGTTGACCGCATTGATCATCATTGTAGATATAAGTGCCCATGGGTCCGTCACTGTACGGTAAAGAAGGACAAGCGGTGTAAACCCAAAGTTGCGTATTACAAGTGTTACTGTCGCATGTGGAAAGTGAATACATGCCGGAAGAGTCAGGTGTAAAGCTATACCATTGATCTTCATATTGGGTCCATTGGAAGCCATATGATAGTGCGATAGGCGAGGTGCAATGCATTCCAGGAGGACAATTAAGTGCGACCATATCCTGAAAACCGTAAGCATTAC
>JBJSZR010000235.1:0-1208 GCA_046090385.1 Bacteroidota bacterium | reverse complement strand
GCTCGAAATCATCACTCCCGATAAGAAAGTATATGCTGGCGATGTTACCTCCGTATCTGTACCAGGTACCGATGGCCGTTTCCAATTGCTCGAAATGCACGCCCCCATCATCTCAACCTTGCTTAACGGCACCGTTAAGGTGATGGATAAAGAAGGAGAAAAGTTGTTCGAAGTTAAAGGTGGAGTGATCGAGAATCTTGATAATAAGGTCATCATTCTCGCTGAAGCAGTCTGAACCTATTAAAACCAAACCTAAAACGCCGCTTTCTTAAGCGGCGTTTTTTTTTGCTGGTAGTCTTCAACCTCAGCCGGTTGAAATCCTTAAAAACGGGATGGCACGAATGCTTACTTAAATTATCGTTCTTAGGCTTTATTAAATCTTTCGGACAAAAAGATGTCAAATAATCACATGAAACGACTCTTCAAGATTCCCGCCTTCATTTTGAGCCTTTTTTGCATTTCATGCATTCCTTCTACGCAACAGGAAAAAAAGACAGAGATACCGGTTATTGAAGATTCAACAGGATTCGTTTTGCCGGAAACCATGACCTTTAAGCTCAAAGGCATGATCGGGGATGCGATGGTGCTGATGACGCTCGCTAAGGATGGTGAGAATCTCGATGGAAGCTACCTGAATACATCCAACGACACTACTTTCAGTATCAGTGGCTCCGTGGACGAGGCTGGTAATTTCAGTCTGTTGGAAAGCGACGCTAACCGCACCGAAACCGGCTCCCTGGAAGGACGATTCATCAACGACCGGCTATTGGAGGGCATGAGAAAAAAAGCAAACTCAGATAATGTCCTTTCTTTCCGCCTTGCAGTGACTGAAGAAAAACCGCTTGATACCACTTTGATCGAAAAAAACCTCAAGGCTTGTGAACACGCCAGGCAGATGAAAAAACGTGCTTTGGAACCCTCGCATGAGACTGATACCATGTGCGCCACACTGAAAATATCTTTGATGGAAGTTGAAACTCCATCCAAGGCGATGCAAGACAAAATCAACAATCGCATTGAAGCTGAGTTTTGTCGATTGGCAGCAATTGATTCGACCTCCACAACATTGGAGATGCTGATCGAAAATTTCAAAGAACGCGAAGCCGAGGGAGAGTCTGGAGGTAACTCCACCTCTGTAACCTGCAAGGTGATAACCAATCAACACGATATTTTCAGCCTTTCAATAAATGTCTTATATGATAACTACG
>JBJSZR010000234.1:0-819 GCA_046090385.1 Bacteroidota bacterium | reverse complement strand
ATTCCATCGGCTTTACGGTTCGATATGACAATCATCTCGTGAAAATCGGCGCCCCCCATTTGCAGAGCGGGGTGCGGCTTGTAGGATCGGACTCTGCGGGTGAAATAGAATGCGAATTGGAAGTGGACGAAGACCGTACTATGACATGCCGATTCGACCGAGAGATAGAGAGAGGAACCGTTCTAACCTTTAAAAGCAACTGGCGCGAAACCGAAGAGTTTGTTCAGTGCTGTTATATGGACAATCGGCTGGGGGTATTCATGGCTTTGGAGGTATGTAAATCGCTTGAAAACGGCGCGGTCGTTTTCAGTTGTTGGGAGGAGCATGGTGGCGGAAGCGTGCCTTATCTTTCCAAATACCTTTTCGAAAACCATGAAATCCGTAAATCGTTGGTTTGCGACATCACATGGGTCACAGAAGGTGTGGATGCGGGGAGTGGAACCGTTATTTCCATGCGCGACTCAGGAATCCCTCGCAGGAGTTTTGTGGAAGAAATCATCAGCATCGCTAAAAATTCAAGTGTGAAATACCAGCTTGAGGTGGAAGGTTCCGGCGGAAGCGACGGAAATGAACTGCAGAAACAACCCTATCCTATCGATTGGTGTTTCATCGGGCCACCAGAAGAGCATGTACATACACCGGATGAAAAGGTATCAAAGTCCGATATTCTGGACACCATCAGACTGTATGAGTTACTGATGCATAACCTATGAGGGATTTCAGTAGAACTTCGAAGATGCGGGTTTCATGCTCCCTGTTGCAGAGTTTTCAATCCGCTATAAAAAGCCGGCTTTCTATGATGAGGAACTGACCATCCGG
>JBJSZR010000233.1:0-2079 GCA_046090385.1 Bacteroidota bacterium | reverse complement strand
ACGTAATTTCTTCCGTTTCTCCTCTTCGCGTTCGCGTTCCTGACGGCGACGTTCTTTTTCTGAAACGCCTTTTTCAGGCAAAGCCCCTTCCATTTCCTCCTCCTCTTCTGCAGGCATAGGATGCGTTTTCCAGTATTCTTCGTATGCCTTCATCGCCTCGAAATAATTCGCTTCAGGATCGTCCATCATAAGCACCCATACCGGAGGCTCTATGGATTTTGGGTACGGATGATTAGCCGTGGCATCTTGTGCTTTCAAGGAGTTGCCGGCAATCGATACCAAGACTAACAGGATGAGTTGAAACTGTCGTATCATTTTTGATTATTGTTTCCAGAATACGGGTAACATTGTAATGTGAGTAAGATAATGGGGCCTTCTTGGACAAAGAATGAGCTTTGTCATTAACCTCAAAATTTAATCAAATACAGACAGTCCTGCAATTTTTATTGGCCAATGGCATCCAAAATGAGCTTTTAGCTTCCATTTGACTTCTTGCCGTCCCCCTTTAAAATTCGTTTTTTTGCAATCTTAAAATCCACTCCCTCATGAAAACCAGCCGAGTAGCAGCATTATTGAAAACCGAAGGAATCGGCCAGGAAACCCAGGTACGTGGTTGGGTACGCACCCGTCGTGGCAACAAACAGGTGGCTTTCATCGCAATCAACGACGGCTCCACGATTCATAACATACAAGTCGTGGCTGACCTTGGAAAATTCTCCGAGGAGTCAATCAAAAAGGTGACCACCGGAGCCTGTATTTCAGTAAAAGGAAAATTGGTACCATCGCAGGGACAGGGTCAGAGTGTGGAAATTCAAGCAGACATAATCGATGTATTGGGGGAGGCGGATGAATCATTTCCGCTGCAAAAGAAGGGGCACTCCATGGAATTCTTGCGGGAGATCGCTCACCTTCGTCCCAGAACCAACACCTTCGGGGCGGTATTTCGTATCCGGCATCACATGGCCTTTGCTGTACATAAGTACTTCAATGATCGTGGGTTCTATTACCTGCATACTCCAATCATCACAGGTTCCGATGCAGAGGGTGCGGGAGAAATGTTTCAGGTAACCACACTCGATCTTCATAATCCTCCAAAAGCACCTGATGGTTCTATCGACCACAAGCAAGACTTTTTCGGCAAGGCTACGAATCTTACCGTTTCCGGACAGCTGGAAGGTGAGCTTGGCGCGATGGCGCTTGGACTGATTTACACCTTCGGCCCCACCTTCCGTGCAGAGAATTCCAACACACCCAGGCACCTTGCTGAATTCTGGATGATCGAGCCGGAGATGGCATTCCATGATATCAACGACAACATGGACCTCGCCGAAGATTTTCTGAAATACCTGGTTAGCTATGCCTTAGAAAATTGTGCTGACGATCTCGAGTTCCTCAATAACATGTACGACAAAGCTTTGATAGAGCGACTACGCTCGGTCGTAAGTCAGCCGTTCGAGCGTCTCTCCTATACCAAAGCGATTGATATTTTGCAATCATGCAGTCAGAAATTCGAATACCCGGTTTCTTGGGGTACCGACCTTCAGAAGGAACATGAGAATTACCTGGTGGAACATTTCAAGCGGCCTGTCATTCTGACTGATTATCCGATGGCTATCAAGGCTTTTTACATGAAGCAGAACGACGACGGTAAAACCGTTCGCGCCATGGATATACTTTTCCCATGGATCGGTGAAATCATAGGTGGTTCTCAAAGGGAAGAGAACTACGATAAACTCATACAGCGCATTCGCGACATGGGCATCCCTGAAGCAGAACTGTGGTGGTATCTTGATACCCGTAAGTTCGGGACTTGTGAACATGCAGGATTCGGCCTTGGGTTCGAACGACTGATCCTTTTCATCACCGGCATGAGCAACATCCGTGATGTGATCCCTTTCCCTCGCACACCGAAGAACGCGGAATTCTAGGATTCCAACCGTTTCAGCGCTCAGTGTAAACGACTTGAGTTAGCGTACGACCTACTGCTTCCAGTGTTCGTGGGTCGATGATTTCCAAATCATCGCGGTGCGTATGCCAATGACTGCCGAAACCATGCCGTGTCGCGCGATCGCTGTGAAT
>JBJSZR010000232.1:0-2319 GCA_046090385.1 Bacteroidota bacterium | reverse complement strand
GTATAATCATTTAGGCAGCGGCAGATTCTTCGACTTGAAATACGCCTCTATACCGCTCTTTTTGGCATTAGCCAATTTATTGGCTGGGTCCATGCGCAAAACAGTCTCATAATCAGCCAAAGCCTTTCCCCATTGTTCCAGATTTTCGTAACTGATGGCTCTATATAAATAGCCATCGGGTGTATTCGGATTAATAAAAATAGCCTTGTTGTAATTCTCAATGGCTTTATTATAATTTTTATTGATACCGAAAATGTTACCTCGTTCATAAAAATATTGTGCATTTCCGGGGTCGAGCAAACATGCTTTATCATAATCTTTCAAAGCCGCATCCCAATTACTGATTGATCCATAAGCATATCCTCTTTTTGCAAAGGCTCGTGTATACGTTGAATCATATTTCAAAGCGTCGGTGAAACAAGGAATCGCAGTTGTCCATTCTTCTTTACCCAAGTACGATAGACCCATGGCATAGTGTGCCCTTACATTGGATGGATTCAAACGTAATGCTTTATTAAAATGAGCGATAGCTTCATCAAACCTTTCAAAAACAAGTTCGCAGACACCGGAATTTTGAGCTGCATCGAAATAGTTAGGGTTTATTTTTTCGGCATCAATGAACAGCGGATAAGCTTTTTGATGTTCATTGTGATCAATGTAATATTTACCCAGATTCACTTTTGGTCTTGCTTTCCCCGGTGATTTCTTTACCACGTCCAGCCACAACGTTTCATCCGTCTTCCATACTTTGTTCCGCGCATAGGTCATCGATGAATAGCCGAACACGATGCCGGTCAGTATAACTGCACCTGAAAAGCTGTTCTTTTTCCAGACATACGTGAAGACCAAAGACAACAGCACCAACAAGAAGCCGAACATCGGAAGGTACGTGCGGTGCTCGAAGATCACATCCGATATGGGTACGATGCTCGATTCGATGGATAAGGTGAGGAAAAACCAAAAAATTCCGAACGATACCAGGCGGTTTCGTTTGAAGAGATACACCGCCAGCGACAAAAGCCCTAGCAGTGCAATCAGACTAAGCAACGTGCGTGGCTCTGTTATGTGCTGCGCAATAGGCCAGTCGTAATCCAGATTCAAACCGACCGGCACGAACAGGAGCTGGATGTATTTCAGAATGACGCTGAACTGGGTCATAAAATAGGTGCTCGATGTGAGTGTGTAGGTATTTCCCAGTTCCGGTTCTATCGTCTTGAAGATCGACGTCGAAAATCGAAAAATGGCAAACGTCACTACAATTCCAGTGACTGCTACCGCCATCAGCCAGTATTTCACATTCTTTTTGTCGGAGAAAATATTTTCCCGGAAAAAGAAAAGCTCAATAAGCACCAGAGCAATCGGAAGCGTGAACGAGTTTTCTTTTGTCGTGAAAGCAGCAAGAGCTGCCATGGTGCTAAGGGAAAAATACAGGATGGCAACCGAGATTTTTTGAGCAAATCGTGCTCTCATGAAACTCCAGACCGACAACAGGTAGAACAGCGTGACCATGGAGGCAAAACGCTGGATGATGTAAGTAACCGATCCTGTAGCCAACGGATGGGAAACAAACAACAACGCCATAAAAAAAGCGAACGATCGGCTGTGAGAGGCCAGCGAATGGTTGCGCATCACCGGTGTCTTGAACAGTTGTATGGTAAGTAAAAAGATCAGGCAGGCGTTCAGGAGGTGCACGGACAGATTGAACAGGTGATATCCATAGACTTCGTAACGACCATAGTGATAATTGACCGCAATACTCAGATTACCGAAAAAACGGGAGCTGTTCATCTCCCAAAGCGCTTGTACATCCGACAGATTGCGAATGGTCGAGTTCATGAGGATGCAGGGATTGTCATCCAAATGAAAAGAACAGTCGAACGAATTAGAATAGATGATGCAGCCCAGTGCCACAACCGTGATCGCAGTGATCAAGAACGTTGGTCCGGCAAAAGACTTTTTATCTGCTGATGCCTTTTGAGGCTTTTTTATAGAGTTAGAACTGCTTTTCGTTGGCTTTTTCATGATAAGAGTGCTGCCGGTCCTTTATATCAAATTAAATTTCTGAAATCATAATATAAAAAGTTATAAAACCTATAATTTTTGGTCGACTGTTTATAAAATTGAAATTATAAAATGTAAATTATTAATTAAGCAACCATACTAATATTCACTTAAAATTAATTTCTGATTGTGTTTCTTCAACATATTTTATTATTTCTATATCCATGGAATCAATTGATAAAGCTTTTTTGAAATCCATCAAAGCCTTTTCATTTTGCCCTGTTCTCTTGTAAAAAACTCCTCTGTTTTTATATACAT
>JBJSZR010000231.1:0-1635 GCA_046090385.1 Bacteroidota bacterium | reverse complement strand
TTTCCGAAAATCAAAATGATGCAATCTTGGAATCCATCACCATGGATTATCTCAGGCTGACATTTCCAATTGCTTTTTTCGCGCGCAACATGCTCTAGAACATGAACTTTCATCTTGCGCTCGTCGCCGGATGCAGACCTGACAGCACAAAATTCTTTTAAAATGGAATAATCTATCATAAGTTTTTTTGAATCATATAGGTCAGCCGGTCGTTTCCGACCATTCGTTCATCTGTCACTTCTCCTTGCAAGTCCGGCGCTTCAATACCTTCACCAATCTTCATTGTTGATGTGAATATGCGCGCTTCATCCCACAGGTTCGCTTGTATGAATGCATCCAAAAGTCCCCTGCCACCTTCTATCATGACACTCATTATATTCCTATTGTGAAGTTCATTCATCATCACTTCCAGAAAATCCGATGAATCGGGCAGAGTTACATATTCGACATGGTGCGAACTCTGTCCGGGCACCACGGAAAAGACGATTGTCGGAACCGATTCGTCGAATAGATACAGATGGCGAGGCAAATTTCCCTTTCGATCGACGACCATTCGAATCGGATTCTTTCTTGACCAATACCTGGCTGTCAGTTGTGGATTATCGATTCTTGCAGTATTCGATCCGACCATTATTCCCGTTTCCTCGGTTCTCCATTTATGAACCAACTTTCTGGATTCCTCGCCTGAAATCCAAAACCGCCCACCTGCACGTGGGTGTGGAGCCATGAAACCATCGGCAGAACGGGCGTATTTGAAAAGAATGAATGGTCGCTTACGTTTGTGGAAGGTGATGAACCGCTTGTTCAATTGGTCTGACTCCTTTTCGAGGATCCCATAAGTGACATCTATTCCGGCTTGCTTCAGTATCCTGATACCTGAACCTGACCTTTGCTCGAATGGATCCAAAGAGCCTACAACTACCTTTTTTATTTCTCTGGCAACGAGTAATTCCGTGCAAGGGGGCGTTTTACCTAAATGTGAGCATGGCTCCAGGTTCACATACAGCGTTGCATCTTTGAGTGCTTCCTGAGGATGCTTGTGCAATGCGTCAGCCATAGCCATTACTTCTGCGTGTGGTCCGCCGAAATATTCATGATAACCTTCACCGATTATCTTGTCATCGAGTACAATGACGCAACCGACCATCGGATTTGGAGCGACACGGCCCATTCCATGGGCTGCTAATTCAAGGCATCTTTGTATGAAACGTTGTTCTTCCTGCACGATTCAAAGTTAATCAATCAGTAGGGTGGTGGAAGAGGATTAAAATCATAAATTTCGCCTATGCTCATCGGGGATATGTTGAATGCGTACCTCGAACGGCTTTCGCCGCTTTTAGGTACATCTGAAGCATCCTCCGTCACTCATCTGGTGATGGACGAGGTGTTACATATGCGCAGGATAGATGTGGTCCTGCGTAAGTCAGAACCGTTATCTTTCGATCATCAGCTTCAACTCAGCCAACTGCTGGAACGTCTTGCAGGAAATGAACCCGTCCAGTATGTGTTGGGTAAGGGCTATTTTCTCGGTAAAGAGTTCAAGGTGAACAGATCGGTGTTGATACCTCGTCCCGAGACGGAGGAGCTTGTTTTATGGATGCTGGAATCTACAGCTGCCATTCCATTGGGTAAATT
>JBJSZR010000230.1:0-2503 GCA_046090385.1 Bacteroidota bacterium | reverse complement strand
CGTGAATGCACCCAACACGATCAAACAACCGACAACTGATAAGGAAAGGAAGAATCTGTTACTCATTGTACAGGATGACGCCACTTGCTTCAAAGGTCAATTCTTTCTCGTCTTCAGTGATGGCTGCAATCTCGTCTTTGGATTTTCCGGCATCCTCTGCATAGTGGCGAAGTTGAGCGACCGGCGTCACATCGATGAACGCGATTCCTTCCATAACCAGCTTTTTTCCACTGCAATCCTTTGGAACGAAAAATCCATAGTCTTTGAAATGCACCATCATCGTTTCACCATTACCCATATCCATCTTCATCCAGCAGCCTTTTTTCTGGCAAACCGAATTGACAGTGCCTTCCACCTTGACTTTCAAAGTGTCGCCTTCTTTAACCATTCCGGGCAAGCGCTTTACACTGATGGCTTTTTCAGTAGTAATGGTTTCACCAAAAGAAGAGGTTTTTGCGGACTGAGCCGAAAGTGATAGGGTCAAACCAAGACCCAAAACCGCTAAAAGTAGTTTTTTCATGTCTTTTTAGATGTGTTTTACGAAGGTACGAAATAGGCAATTACCGCGCCAAAGAGGGCTTTTACGGGAGGATAGTATCTTTACAAGGTGAGAATCTGCTTGATATTCCTTGCTTTCATCGGCCTCGGCTGTAAATCCCCGGAAATGTTCACCCCCGATCCCCATTCATTCGCGCGACCGGATTCGGTCGTGATGGAACATCTATCACTCGACCTTGATGTGGATTTCAAAAATCACATCCTAAAAGGAAATGCGACGATAATCTACAGTCGGAAAATTCCAGGAAGCGAACTGGTACTGGACACACGAGATCTGATTATTTCTTCAGTGACAGATGTCGCTACCGGACAACCTGTCCGGTATGCATTGGACAAATCTATTCCTTTTCTCGGTCAGGCACTGAGAATTCATATCGCCCATGATAAAGGCTCGGTACGTATCGACTATTCCACATCGCCTGAAGCCGCCGCATTACAATGGCTGGAACCTGTGCAGACAGCGGGAAAAAAACATCCGTTCCTGTTCAGCCAATCACAAGCGATATTGGCCCGCACCTGGGCGCCATTGCAAGACAGTCCCGGAATCCATTTCACGTTCGATGCTAAAATACATGTGCCCGAAGGACTCATGGCAGTGATGAGTGCTGAAAACCCGCAGAAACGCTCAGCAGATGGCATCTACCGGTTCAAAATGCCTCAAGCAATTCCAGGATATCTGCTTTCCATTGCTGTAGGCGACTTCGATTTTCATGCGTTCGATGATCGCTGTGGCGTATATGCCGAACCTCTCATAATGGAAAAGTCCATTTATGAATTCACGGACATGCCGAAGATGATCGATGTGGCCGAAAAACTCTATGGACCTTATGCATGGGGACGATACGATGTGATCGTTCTCCCTCCGAGTTTCCCCTTCGGTGGCATGGAAAATCCACGAATCACATTCGCTACACCCACCATCATAGCAGGAGACCGTTCCCTAACATCATTGGTAGCACATGAATTGGCACATTCATGGAGTGGCAACTTAGTGACGAATGCCACCTGGAACGACTTCTGGCTCAATGAAGGATTCACTGTTTATTTTGAGAACCGTATCATGGAAGCACTCTACGGAAAAGACTTTGCCGATATGTTGCGGTTTCTCGGACAAAACGACCTGGTCGAGAGCGTGAAAGAAATGGGGTCTGATAATCCGGATACCCGACTGAAACTGGCCTTGGAAGGTCGTGACCCGGATGAGGGCGTTACCGACATCGCCTATGAGAAAGGGAATAACCTGCTGCTGGTGATAGAAGCTCATGTAGGTCGTAAACGGTGGGACGAGTTCCTGAACGGGTATTTCAAAAAACACGCCTTCAAAACAATGGATACTGAAAGGTTTCTCAAGGAATTGAGGCAAGAACTTTTCAATAGTGACGATTCCGGCTGGAAAAAATGTGATATCGAGAAATGGGTCTATGGAACCGGACTCCCGGAAAACATGGTGACAATACACTCCAGCCGATTCGATGCTGTCGATGAGTTTTCAGAAAAATGGATCGATGGAGATTCGTTGGGAAATTCCATTGCCAAGGCTTGGAGTCCATTCGAGTGGGTCCGCTTCCTTCGAAACATTCCTGACACTGTCGGATCGTTGCGCTTGAACGGACTGGATAAGACATTCAGTCTTTCGACAAGCGGAAACAACGAAATCCTCTTCCAATGGATGATATGCCGGCTACGAAACCAGGATGAATCCGTATTCCCTGTAGTAGCGGTGTTCCTGGATGAAGTGGGACGCAGAAAATTCGTCAAACCGCTTTTTGAAGAATTAGTGACATGGCCTGCAGGCAGGAAAGAAGCGGAAATCATTTTTGAAAAATCGAAAAGCAACTATCATGCGATCACACGACAGACCGTCAATGAGATTCTCAACAAAAAGTAAGATGGTTGCCCGTGTCATCGCTTTCGTGTGCCTTATCACCGGTGTGCTGTCAACGTT
>JBJSZR010000229.1:0-10498 GCA_046090385.1 Bacteroidota bacterium | reverse complement strand
AAGCCGTAAGAACGGCATCGAGGATTCCAAATCGCTCTCTCCCGGAACACGTTTGTCTGTTGGCCGCTGACGCTTCTTTTCAGACTGTCAACATCAGCTCGCAGTTCTGCTCTTCATCATGCCATCCCTCCTGAGTGAAGCACTGCGATTCGACTTCCTTTATTGATTTCCCCCTTTTCAGCTTCGCGGCTTAGTGCGTGAAACAACTTGCCTGTATAAACAGGTTCCAGCGGAATACCGGTCGCTTCACTGAATGACTGCATGAAGAGGTCAAGCCTCGCCGAACTTTTACCATAGCCGCCTTCTTCATATCCCTCCACAATCTGAATTCCAGACTCCTTTCCAAAACCTTTCAGCATTCTCTCCTGAAGCGTTTTTCCATTCCTTACTGCTGTGACACCGCAAACACGGGTCTTTTCATCCAGGCCTGTCCTTATTCCTTGAAGCGTACTGCCAGTTCCACAGGCGAGCCAAATTTCATCCATATCCTTCGGTAAGATCTCTGCCATTTCTGTACAACCTCTCACGCCAGATTCATTGTCGGCGCCTTCAGGAACCAGAAAAACTTCATCACTCATGCCTGCCGATAAGCCGCATTCCGTGAGAATGGCTTCCATTCCTGCTTCTGTATCTTTCAATCGATAATTGGTTCGTGAGCAATAATGTAATCGGGTGCCTTTCTTCTCCATCATTCCAATGCGATCGTTATAAGGCTTTTCTTCTCCCCGGATGATCGCATACAGTAAGATGCCATACCATTCACAGACTTCTGAAAGCGCTAACAGGTGATTACTGTACGCGCCACCGAATGAAAGAATCGCCTTTTTACCAGATGACCGGAATGCCTCCAGGTTGTATTTCAGTTTCCAAGATTTATTTCCACCGACAATAGGGTGCCGAAGATCCTCCCGGACCACCTGCACATCCAGTCCGTTTTCCCTGAAAAGTGGCCAATCCACCGTCGTTATGATCGGAGGCATCGAGAGCAAATCGGCAAGTTCCATAGAGGGAAGGTCGCTATAAAATCATTAAATTTGAGCTTAAATCCTTCGGCACCTCCGAACTACTGAACGGACATGGCCTTTACCGATAAATTCGAACCTGGCGACTACTACCTATCACCTGAAGGTTATGTGGTCTTCACCGAACAATATCACCTGAAGCGTGGTTATTGTTGTCAAAACGGTTGCCGTCATTGTCCTTATGGCTTCAGAAAAAACAAAGTCACCGATAGAGATAATCCATCATCACCCTCAAAAAATTGAATCATCACATGTCATCGACACTCAGTAGCGAAAAATTGGACCTGTCCTTGTCCAAAACACCTGTAGGAACGACATTGAACTGTAAAGGATGGGTGCAGGAAGCTGCGCTCCGCATGTTACATAACAACCTTGACCCGGCAGTTGCCGAGTGTCCGGAAGATCTGGTGGTTTATGGTGGTCGCGGAAAAGCCGCACGGAATGTGGAGTCATTCCATCTTATCGTAAAAGCAATCAAACAGCTGGAGGAAGACGAAACTCTGCTTGTACAGAGTGGCAAGCCTGTCGGTATCTTACCCACGCATAAAGACGCTCCGCGCGTCATCATCAGTAACTCCCAGTTGGTGCCTCATTGGGCTAATTGGGAAACGTTCGATGAGCTCGAACGGAAAGGCTTGATCATGTACGGACAAATGACAGCCGGTTCATGGATATATATCGGCTCTCAAGGCATTGTACAGGGAACCTATGAGACTTTCAATGCGGTTGCTGAAAAGCATTTCGGCGGATCGCTGAAAGGTCGTTTGTGCGTGACTGCCGGTCTTGGCGGAATGGGTGGTGCCCAGCCTTTGGCTATCACCATGGCGGAAGGCACTTGCCTCGCTGCCGAAGTGGAGCTTTGGCGTGCAAAAAAGCGTGTTGAAACCCGTTACCTCGATATCGTGGAGGAGGATCTTGATAAAGCCATCGACATGGCTCTCGACTGTACTAAAAAAGGAGAGAACAAATCCATCGGGGTGATCTGTACCGCTGTGAAACTGCTGCGCCGACTGAAAGAACGGGGTATTGTCCCGGATGTTCTTACGGATCAGACATCTGCACATGATCCCCTCGTAGGTTATTTGCCGGAAGGTCTCTCCAATGAAGAGGCATCGGTTTTACGAGACACCAATCCTGCCAAATACATCGATATGAGTTATGACTCCATGGTAGAACATGTCGAGCTGATGCTGGAGATGCAACGCATGGGTGCTGTCACATTCGATTACGGCAACAACCTTCGCGGTCGTGCACTTGAGCGTGGCGTGAAGAACGCTTTCGATTTCCCCGGTTTCGTACCTGCTTACATACGCCCGCTATTCTGCGAGGGTAAAGGCCCATTCCGTTGGGCTGCCCTTTCAGGTGATCCGGAAGATATCCGAGTGACCGACGAGGCGATCCTCAATCTTTTTCCTGAAAACCGTTCCTTGCATCGTTGGATGAAGATGGCTCAGGAACGTATCGCCTTCCAGGGATTACCATCACGGATCTGTTGGATCGGTATGGGTGAACGGGAGAAAGCAGGATTATTGTTCAATGAGCTCGTGAGAACCGGCAAGGTGAAGGCCCCGATTGTGATAGGTCGTGATCATCTGGATACAGGTTCAGTCGCATCACCTAATCGTGAGACAGAGGCCATGAAGGATGGGAGTGATGCAGTGGCCGACTGGCCGGTATTGAACGCCCTGATAAACACCGCAGGAGGTGCCAGCTGGGTTTCTCTTCACCACGGCGGTGGTGTAGGTATGGGATATTCGATTCATGCAGGCATGGTCATTGTAGCGGATGGAACCGATGATGCTGCCCGACGCTTGAAGCGTGTACTGAACAACGATCCAGCGATGGGTGTCATCCGTCATGCCGATGCAGGTTACGATATCGCTATTGATACCGCACGCAAGTTCAGACTCGACATCAAAGAAAGACTCAAGTAAGAAACATGACAAAAAAATCCCTGTACCGTATTTTGACTGTTGCAGGCATAGTCCTGTTCATTAATTCATGCGAACCCGATGATGTCGCCCCTGATGTTTCTCGAGACGATTATCTGGGCGGTTGGACCGGTCAGTCCGATGGACCGGTAAACGGAACTCTTGGGTTCCAGATGAACATTACCGCATCCAATTCCGCCGCCAATGGTATTCTGATGGATAACTTCGACGGGGTGGGCTTTGGTCGGAAAGTGATTGCTTATGTGGACGGCGGGAATGTCACCATACCTTTGAATATCATCAACGGCGACAGTATCACAGGCTCAGGGATTTATCGTTCCAACGGTACACTTTCGTTCGACTTCACTGTAAGCGATGGTCAAACTGTTGATCAACGTACCGCGACCGCTACCAGGTGATAGTGGTTAGTTTCAGATTCCAGATGTGTTAAGGCCTGAATTGTTTTGACTGCTGAATGCGAATCGCCGACCCTTTTAGGCTCCCGGTGTTTGAATTTCCGACTCGCGTTACCAATCAACTTGCGATGAATCAAGTTGAGTGCTGAAGCCTCCGGAATTCCGTCAATCCTGAAACTCTGCAATCACCGTCTCACCGCCTCGTACTTTTTCTTGAAGGTCGACGAGCACTTTTGTTCCCAGGGGGAGGAAAAGATCAACACGCGATCCGAATTTGATGAAACCCATTTCCTGGCCTTGCTTCACCATCCATCCTCTTTGAGGATAGCATACGATACGGCGAGCAAGCGCACCTGCTATTTGACGCATGAGAACGGGCTTTTTGGATCCTGTTTCAATGACGACTGTCGTGCGTTCATTTTCAGTAGAGGATTTAGGATGCCATGCAACCAGGTACAAGCCCGGGTGATATCTGCAATAGGTTACTTCGCCACTTACAGGATAACGGTTCACATGCACGTTGAGTGGCGACATGAAAATCGATACCTGTATCCGACGATCTTTCAGGACCTCGTCCTCGTTTGTTTCTTCAATCACGACCACTTTCCCGTCAGCAGGGGCAATCACTTGTTTGTCATTTCTGTGGGTCTTTCTTACCGGATTACGGAAAAATTGAAGCACGATGACCAACAGGAATATGCAAACCGCCAGGATGAACATCCGCAACGCGAAATAATCGGCCAGGTAATGGTCGCTGAATAAATGCAACCCTGTCACGAAAAGCAGGGTTATCAGGATGGAGGCGTAACCTTCTTTGTGTATTCTGAACATGGAAAGCAGCAGGTTCGGTTAATTCTGCGTAAAGATAGCTTTCCATAGGCAGTTGGAAACCGCTTCAGGCCTCATTTTCCAACCGTTTATCGTAATTTCAGTTGAATAATTGCAAATAGACGAATACGAAAGGTGCCGAAATGAAAAGGGCATCGAATCGGTCAAGTATGCCACCATGGCCAGGCAGTATGGAGCCTGAGTCTTTTACCTGGATGCTTCGCTTGAAAAGGGATTCGACCAGATCGCCAAGTGCACCGGTACACGCGATGACCACACTCATGGTCAGCCATGTTGCCGGAGTAAAAGAAGTATAGTACTGGCTGACTGCATAAGCCACCCCTACTGACAAAGCCAGGCCGCCGAAAAAACCCTCCCAGGTTTTCTTCGGAGAAATCCGCTCGAAGAGTTTGTGTTTTCCCAGGAATCTGCCGGTGAAATATGCGCCTGTGTCACTTGCCCACAGGATGAATAAATACCCAAGAATGTTTTGAGGATGGTAATCCTTTTCTCCTGACCCCTCGAAGGATAGCAGGTAGAAAAGAAACAAAGGCAAAGCCAGGTAAATCGGCCCGAGTAGCGTGAGTGCAATATTTGTGAACGGCTTTTCGGATTTCGTCCATAATTCACGCATGAATACGATGAACGGCAATATCAATATGACCGGAAGGAGGTTGATTCCGATTCCTGTTGAACTGTTCAGGATAGGAGATACGAAAGGCAATATGGTAATTAGGGTACCCACCGACTTTTGCGGTTGCACATGGTCATGTTCCAGGTGGCGATAGAACTCAAGTACAGCAAGTACTGCGATAAGTAATAACAGTAGCAGAAAAGTCAACTCACCGTAGCTGATGGCTGCTATTACGAGTGTGCCGCCGATCAAAGCCGTTATGACTCGCTGTCCAAGATTGCTCATAGATCGTTTTGTCTGATAATGTCAAGAGCCTTTTCAATGTGCTCCGCAGCAACAAACACTTCGATGTCGCCGAACAAATAACTGGAGTCCCGCTTGTCGATCATGGCAGTTCGGATGTCGTGGTCTTCAAGTACCGCCATCACGATCTCTGCACGATGTGGCTTATCCGTGATGTACACCTTTTTGAAATCATGCTTCACTTCATTCATCGTGGATCGTCGATCATGAAAACATGAATCTCCTGTGGGCCGTGTGCGGGCGTTACCAGCGTCTTCTCGATATCGGCTGTACGGCTCGGACCAGCAAGTGATGCGATGAGTGAAGGCGGCAAGTCTCCGTACTTTTCATGAATCAATGCAAAGGCGTCTTTCAAATCGGCAACCACTTGAGAAGTCCTTGCTATGACTACGTGAAATGTAGGAGCAACGAATAGTCGGCGGCCTGATCCCTGCGCGGAGGAAACGATTACATTGCCCAAACGCGCCACCAGTGCTTCGCACGTGGTGAGTCCTACGAAGCCTTCCGTGAAATCCTTGTGCTCGGTCGTGTAGGGGAAATCGACCTGTTTAAGTAGCTCTTGTAATTGCCTTTCCCAGCAGTAAAATCTCTTCCAGCCTTTTGCACCTGCCAACTTCATGAGTTGCTCGAGACATTCCAGTTCGTTTTCACAGAATGTGAAGTTGCCACCTATCCTGGTGAATGTACGTGCGAACTGTTCTTCAGGAGTTTCTTCCGTCGGAGCTGCATAGACGCACTTTTCCCAATCCAATGAAGGATAAGCAGGCTCGGTCTTTTCGATCAACGCCTGGCGAATGCGCTTGAGCATCAATTCCCTGGAAAGTCTTTCTTGCATGACTGTAACTTTTACGAAGGTAGCAAGTTGCATCCAAACTAGTTAGTGCACAGGGTGTAAAAAAGGCCGGTTGTCGCCGGCCTTTTTTTATGAGTAAATCCTCAACAGGATCAACTTGTAGCAGTGGATTCGGGCAGGTGCTGACCGGCAACCCCATTTCCATTGTGAGCAGGATTAAGTGCTGGGGTTTCACGATCTTCCCACTGACGTTTTCCGAAAATGCTTTCAAGGTCTTCTTTGAAAATAACCTCTTTTTCCAAAAGTCTGTCAGCCAGATTGGACAACTGGTCTTTGTGTCTGTTCAACAGGTCTTTGGTGCGCACATAGGCTTCATCGATTAGCTTCTTCACTTCCTGGTCGATGATTTGTGCAGTCTGTTCGCTGTAGGGTTTTCCGAAGTTGTATTCCTGTTGCCCTGATGAATCATAGAAACTGATGTTTCCGATCCGCTCGTTCAAGCCGTAAATGGAAACCATGGCGTACGCCTGTTTGGTGATTTTTTCCAGATCGCTAAGCGCTCCGGTCGAGATTTTGCCAAAAATGATGTCCTCAGCGGCACGTCCACCCAATGCGGCACAAATCTCATCCATCAACTGGTCAGGCGTGGTGATCTGTCGCTCTTCAGGAAGATACCAGGCAGCGCCAAGTGAATTACCTCTGGGTACGATGGTCACTTTCACCAGAGGATGTGCATGTTCAAGCAGCCAACTGACGGATGCGTGTCCAGCCTCGTGGTATGCAATGACTTTTTTCTCCTGGGGAGAAATGATCTTGTTCTTCTTTTCCAATCCGCCGATGATACGGTCGATTGCATCCAGGAAGTCTTGTTTTTCGATGATCTGCTTGTTCTTTCTCGCAGCGATCAGCGCTGCTTCATTGCATACATTCGCAATGTCGGCACCGGAGAAACCGGGGGTTTGGCGTGCAAGAAAATCTATATCAAGTGTATCGTTGATCTTAAGAGGCTTCAAATGCACATTGAATATGGCTTTCCGACCGTTCAGGTCAGGTAGCTCTACGTAGATCTGTCTGTCAAAACGACCTGGACGCAACAGTGCACGGTCGAGGATATCGGCCCGGTTGGTTGCTGCGATCACGATGACGCCGGAATTGCTTCCAAAGCCGTCCATCTCAGTGAGTAACTGGTTCAACGTGCTTTCACGCTCGTCGTTGGCACTGAAAGAGGGTGATTTACCACGGGCACGACCTATGGCATCAATCTCGTCGATGAATATGATGCAGGGTGCTTTTTCTTTTGCCTGACGGAAAAGATCGCGCACACGGGAAGCGCCAACGCCCACGAACATCTCTACGAAATCAGAACCCGAAAGCGAGAAGAAAGGAACTTGTGCTTCTCCGGCCATGGCTTTTGCCAAAAGGGTCTTACCCGTTCCGGGAGGACCAACCAATAAAGCACCGCGAGGAATCTTGCCGCCGAGAGTCGTGTATTTTTTGGGGTTCTTAAGGAAATCGACGATTTCCATCACCTCAACCTTGGCTTCTTCAAGTCCGGCAACATCGTTGAAGGTGATCTTCACCTGCAACTCCTTGTCGAACAGCTGTGCTTTTGATTTCCCGATGTTGAAGATCTGACTTCCACCGGCACCGCCTCCACCCATTCTACGCATCAACAACATCCAAATGATGAAGAAGAAACCGATGGGCAAGAGCCAGTTAAGTATCACTTCCCAGTAAGAGGAGGAGCTTTGAATGAAGGCGGGCTCGATACGCTCGTTCTCGGCAAGAGGCGCCTGTGCCTCTTCAATCTTACGAACGAACGACTCTGGGGGTCCGGTAAGGATATAATAGTGGGGACCAGTGTTCTCTACGTCTCCCCATGTCTTCAGACGAACATTCTTGTACTTTTCTTCCTTGAGTTTGTCCTTTTTGATGTAGATGTGTGCAGTACGTTCGGCTTCATCCACCTGTATACGGTCGACGTCCTTGTCCAGCAACATTTGACGAACGTTTTGGAAGTCGGTATTGACTTCGCCGCCACCCCACTTGAAAAAGGTCGTAAAAAGCAATCCTACGATGAAGATGCCATAAATCCAGTAAAAATTGAACCTGAACTTCGGGGCGCCCGGGCCTTTCCGGTTACCTCCCCGTTGTTGGTTGTTCGTCTCCTCGCTCATGCTTTAAAATGCTGTTTTTCGGGAAAAAAGGTCAAAGATGATGCCACCCTGACATCACCTGACAATACGTCCCTATCAACAAAGTTAGCGATTAATAGTTACCCGCGATGCGCTCAATTTCGGCATCGGCCCAGAGGCGTTCAAGGCCGTAAAATTCGCGCTTGTCCTGCCTGAATACATGTGCCACGACATTGGAATAATCAATCAGAACCCATTCGCCGTTGCTTTTGCCTTCTGTGTTCAAGGGCGAATCTCCGGTCTGTTTTTCAACCACTTCCTCGATGGAGCGGGCTATGGCATCTATGTGTGTGGAGGAATCAGCATGACAAACCACAAAAAAGTCAGCCACTGCATTCTTGATATTACGAAGATCGATGAATACGATTTCTTTGGCCTTCATTTCTTGCATTCCCTCGACTACGGCATCCTTCAAAGTCACAGAAGGATCGGGTGCCTTGATGTTTTTTTTCGTAGTTTTTGCCGTAGAAACCGTTTTTTTTAAAGCCATTCAGGGGATCTTCGTGTTAAGTATGTATGTATTCGTCAAGATTGAATTCCTAAGTAATTTACTCAACGCCTCATAAAGATACGACTTCTCCTTTTGCCATGCATTCAACAACATTATTCACAGGCGAAAAGCGTATGCATTTCACATCGGTCGATTCGACCAATACGCGACTCGGGCAGATTTTGAAAGAAAATGAATTGCTCGAGGGTGCCTCCTTGACCGCTGATTTCCAGTCGCTGGGACGCGGGCAACAAGGAGCAGTCTGGCACAGCGATAGCGGGATGAATCTGCTTGTTTCATACTTGCTCTTTCCGGTTATGTTGAATGCTCAAGAAGGGTATGCACTCAATCTGCTCGCGTCCCTTGCTGTAAGCGAGGCAGTGGCAACACTCATTCATCACGAAGTTCATATCAAATGGCCGAACGACATTTTTGTAGCCGACCGGAAACTGGCCGGATTGCTCATCGAGACCGTCCTGCAAGGTGATTTGGTGCGTCAGGCGATTGTCGGCATAGGATTGAATGTGAACCAAAAGGAATTTCCCGCTGAACTCCAAGATCCGGTTTCACTTTCGCTGCTGTCGGGTAAGAACCATTCCATTGACAACGTATTTGAAATACTTTCTCTGGAGATGGAGCGGTGGTACCATGAATTAAAAAAATCAGGTATCGGACCTTTGATTGAAAAATATGAGAATCGGTTGTACCGAAAAGGTTCGCGTGCGACTTACCAGGACGAGCGAGGAGTCTTTGAAGGGGAGATTACAGGAATCGACAAGAACGGTCGTCTGATGCTGATCGACAGTGACGGAATTGAAAAACGTTACGACGTACGCACGTTAAGGTATCTTCGGTAATAGTTGGCTACGTTCAAACCGATTTCATTTTGTTGACCAGCATGTTGATGAAGTTGGTCAGAGGACGTTCGGCCATCATCTTGAGCATAGGGTTGAGATCGGCTTCGAAAACAAGACCTACCTCGCTCTGATTTCCCTTTTCATTTATGTGGCAACTAAGCATGAAGTCGAACGGTGCATTGCCGTGCTTACCGGCTTTTATCAAAGAAAAAGGATTCTTCTCGATCAGTTTCATTCCAAGTGAAGCCATTCCTGCCACTGTGAAGGAGCATTCCTCGGTGCTGGAATTCCAGTTGGTCACTTGCTCCGGCATCAACTTTTCGAAATTATTGAAATCGGAGAGGAACTCATAGATTTCTTTCGCCGATTTGGCGACCATCACTTTTTCAGATTCGATACGTGTCATGTGGTCGATGAAACACTTTCTGGTTTCCAGTTTTCTGGATTCTCACGCCACAATTGAAGTGCGTCAAGGTGTCGCGATTCGATTGATTTGGTCTCTATAGCGGTTTCAAGCAGGATATTATAATCGCAAAGAGTAAGAAGCGGGCAATTTTCCTTTTTGAAATTTTCACCGGCAATCGGGAATCCGTAGGTGAATACTGCGGCCATTCCTTTCACATTGCACCCCGCTTCGCGTAGAGCATTGACAGCCTTGAGTGAACTCTGACCGGTGCTTATAAGGTCTTCAATCACAACTACGGATTGCCCAGGGAGAATTTCGCCCTCAATCAGGTTTTGTCTTCCGTGGTCCTTTGGCGAGGAACGAACGTAAACGAAAGGCAATCCCATTGCCTCTGCAACCAGCGCACCTTGAGCTATCGCTGCGGTAGCGACACCGGCAATGACGTCGGGCCGACCGAACGTCTTTTCAATTGACTTTGCAAGGGCCTGGCGAATGAATGTCCTGATTTTAGGATGAGAAAGTGTGATCCTGTTATCACAGTAAATCGGTGACTTCCATCCGGAAGCCCAGGTGAAAGGTTTTTCGGGCTGCAGTCGGACAGCTTTGACCTGTAAGAGGTATTC
>JBJSZR010000228.1:0-2895 GCA_046090385.1 Bacteroidota bacterium | reverse complement strand
ATTTGATTTGATTTGTTATTGCGTGTTTCAGTGGGACTTTTATGGCAGAGTCAATATTCGAAATTACTGATTTTGATCATGAAAAAAAAGATTGATTCTTACATATGGGCGAATGCACGCATTTGCTTGGCGAACGAAGTGCCAGACAGCAGTTATCTATACCACTCGACATTTTGGGTACGATAATTGGGAGACAATTTTAACATTTAAAACCATCTGCTTGTATGAAAAAAATCCTGCCTTTGATGTTTATGATTTTACCTTTAGCAGCGGGTGCACAAAAGGTGTTTTCAACTGAATATGCCAGCCAGGCCGATGTGAAAGTTTTTGTCGTCAAATACGAGAGCCAGGCTGATCTCCTGGTATATAAGGTGAAATACGAAAGTCAGGCCGGATCGAATAATGGGAAATGGTATTTTGTGAAATACGCCAGTCAGGCTGAAAAAAAGATCTTTTTTGTCAACTATGAGAGTCAAGCAGATCTGAAAATCTACTTTGTAGACTATGAGAGCCGGGCCGGTTGGGTCAAGAAGGAAAAAATGCCCTTGATGTACTGAGGATTATTCAACGATTACCCGCCCTGGTTCTGGCAACAACCATCAGTTCGTCACATTTAGCGCTATTCTTACCATTTCTAATAGCCAATTGGCCGTATTTTTCAACCTGATCGTAGCTCGCCCGGTTGAAATTCACCACGACCAGATTTGTAAGCACCATTTCATTCAAAGAATCTTTTTCAAAGGCCTTTTCCAAATGATAGGCAGCGCTGTCCCATTGAGCTCTTGATGCATAGATGGTAGAAAGATTGACTAGTGCGAAAACAAGATCAGGTTTTGAATCGATGGCTTGACGATAACAACGTATCGCTGATGATGTATCTCCAATGATGGAATTGATCAACCCTAACTTGTACGAAGCATTCGAGTTTTGAGGATAAATGGACAATGCCTTATCAAAATGCTCTTTGGATAAAGCAATGAACTTTGATCGATCCTGGGCCAGGACCGTCCGTTCCGCCTTGTTCATGTATTCTGTGGCAAGTCCGGCCTGAACACGCGAACTGCTAGGAGCGTTCCTGGCTGCAGATTCAAAAAGCGTGAGATTATCGCGCCAGTCGGACACTCTCACGGCTGTGCCATAACAGGCAACTGATATCAGCGCAAGCACAGGAATGACACCCTTCTTGTATTTCAACTTGGTATCCGCTGAAGTTTGAGCGCCGAAAATTCTGTCTAAAAAAGGAATCAACGCGACCATAACGCCCAATGAAGGCATGAACAGAAACCGCTCTGCAAAAGTAGTCCCATTCAGAAAAAAGAGATTCGAAGTAGGCAAGATGAGAAACAAGAAGATCGATATTCCCCACGCAAATAAAGGTTGGCGCTTGATCAATAGAACAGCTGATAACGTCAACAGCGAAAACACCGAAATGGCGACCAAAGGTTCAATTGCTGTCCAATCAAAGAGCGGAATCTGATTGAAAGAATAGTCCCAGCTGAGCGAGAACGGCCAAACCATCAGTTTGAGGTAGTAAAAAAGAATTCCTGCCTTGGTGGCCCAAAGCTGGGCATTGTCCTTGGCTCCGTAAAGCACATTTTCGACAATCGTAGTTTCAAAGTCCTGCTTGACCCCCTTTATAGCCAGAAAACGTGCCAGCATGAACACAGCCACAGAAATCAAGAAGGGTATCGATCGGATGACTGCTTCCTTGATGGATCCATTACGTAAAAGAAAAAAAGAAACCGGAAAAGCGACAAGGAAGGCCACAGCGCTCTCCTTACTGAAGAGGGCGACAACAAAAGCAAGAATCGAAAAATAGAAGAACCGATTGGCCTTCGTATCCCAGTAACGCAAAGCGAAAAACAGAGAGGCGACACAGCCTATCGCAGCCAGTAATTCATCCTGCCCTTTGATGTTGGCGATGACCTCTGAATGAACCGGGTGCACGGTGAACAGTCCGGCAGCCAACAACGCAATAAAGGGGTGAATGGAAGAGGAAAATATCCGTATCAATGAATAAACCAGCAAGCACAGAAGTGCATAGGAAATGACACTCATGAAATGGAATGCAGCAGGATTGAAACCAAAAAGGCTTTTTTGGAAACAAAAGAATGAGATGGTGAATGGGCGGTAAATCTGGAAGTTTGAACCCTGAAAATGCAACATGCTTCCCTGGCTGAACGATGTCGGTATCGCCGAAACACCTTGTTGGACCAAAGGATGATTTTTTATGAATAAGTCATCGTCCAGTACGAAACCGAAACGTACCGACTTCCCATACATGAAAAGGACAAGCACCACCAGCAGGTATTTCCACCGGTCGCTGAAAACGCGTTTTGTCTGCTTGCTCTTTTTAGCCATCGTTGATCGTTGCCAATATCGAACTCTGCGCGGTGGTTTGCAACTCATTCATGATGATCATCAGCAAAATTCAATGTGATTTGATTAATTTCACAGCATCAAACAGTTACACATGAGTTCAGTCAAAATCGATCAGATTTACACCGGATGTCTCGCACAGGGTGCCTACTACATACAAAGTGGCAATGAAGCCGCCATCATCGATCCTTTGCGGGAAGTCCAGCCCTATATCGATCGGGCAGGGAAGAACGGAGCAACCATCAAATACATTTTTGAAACCCATTTTCATGCCGACTTTGTTTCCGGACACCTTGATTTGAGCAAAAAAACTGGAGCGCCCATCATCTATGGCCCGCATGCCAATCCGGAATTCAATGCGCACATCGCATCGGACGGTGAAACATTCAAGCTCGGAAACATCACCATCAAAGCCATCCATACTCCCGGGCATACGATGGAATCGACATGTTATTTACTCTTTGACGAGAGCGGAAAAGAGCTTTGCATTTTCACCGGCGATACGCTGTTCCTTGG
>JBJSZR010000227.1:0-1350 GCA_046090385.1 Bacteroidota bacterium | reverse complement strand
CTTCCTGAAGACTATCGCTTTTCAAGGGCAATGATTCTGATCGGTTCATTCATAGCCGCCACTGGAATGGCCGGACTGCGTTTGCTTTTGCATTTCGCATTGCCGAAGAAATTCCAATTACATTCAGACGCCCTGAAACGTCTTCTGATCGTAGGGGATGCAGAAGAGGGAGTCAGAGTGCTTTCACTACTTAAACTTAGCGGTACACAGCATAATTTCATCGGATTCGTACAGCCTGATGAATCGGTTTACACCTCATCTTTGCCAGAGTACAGGCAATTCCTGCTCGGGAGCATCGGAAAGTTGCCCGAGATGGCTGAAGTTTTTTCACCTGATGAGATAATCTTCTGTGCGAAAGACATTTCATCGCAGGTAATCATCCGGCAAATGGGTTCTATAGGCGGTCGTGATATCGAATTCAAAATCGCTCCGCCCGAAAGCATGTTCATCATCGGTTCTTCAGATATCGATGATCCTGGTGAATTGTATGCGGTTGACATCAATAGTATCAGTAAAAGCACCAACAGGAGAAACAAAAGACTGCTGGATCTTGGGATGTCTTTACTTTTCCTTTTGACCGTGCCGTTGCTCATCATATTTCAAAAAGATCCTTCCGGTTTTATACGTAACCTTTTGAACGTGATTTCAGGTAAATTATCGTGGGTAGGATTCGACAGATCAGCCGATCAGGAAGGACAACTCCCCGCAACAAAAGCAGGAATCCTTCATCCATCTGACGCGATAAAAAGCCGAGAAATCAACACTTCCTCGCTACACAGGCTGAATACCTTGTACGCTAAGGATTACCAGGTTTCTAAAGACCTGTATATCATGTGGAAAGGTGTCAGAAATTTAGGTCGTAAGGCAGTCTCCTTACCTTAACTTTTGATTAAATTTGACACTTCCGGAACTTATCTTCCGGCTTGCACAACTGAACCAGTCATGTTCCAATTGATCATGCCCAAAATGGGCGAAAGCGTCGCTGAAGCCACTATTCTAAAATGGTTAAAGAAGGAAGGAGATACGATCGAGGCCGATGAGCCTGTGCTCGAAATCGCCACCGATAAAGTCGACTCGGAAGTCCCATCTCCTGCAGCGGGCATTTTGTCCAAACGACTCTTCGAGGAAGGTCAAGTTGTAAAGGTTGGTGAAGTTATTGCCACCATCACTCCGATTGGCCAGAACGCCACAACTGCAGCACCTACACAATCACCGATGCCAGCGGTTACAGTGCAGCCCGTTACAGAAGTCAAACAATCTCAAACCGTAACTGCGTTAGCCAACGGTATTGTAAATTCAGAGGTTAAACGTATTTCCGACTCGGGCAGATTCTATTCTCCCTTGGTCAGA
>JBJSZR010000226.1:0-1208 GCA_046090385.1 Bacteroidota bacterium | reverse complement strand
TTTACATCTTCAAACGGATCCAGCAATCAGCACTTCACCATGTGACTTGTACGACCATCGCCCGAGGTGTTTCAGTGGGGGATGAACTTGAGTATGCCGACGAGGTGACGCTGGGACGTTCGATAATACAACGTGTTCCGTACGACCAACCACTTCACCGATAATAACTAAGAATGTCATGGTGAAACTATCGGTCATAATCGTCAACTATAATGTAAAATATTTCCTTGAGCAATGTTTACGCTCTGTTGAGAGAGCCGGTAGCGGCATTACTATTGAAACCTTCGTGGTGGACAACAATTCGGTTGACGGATCGCTTGACATGGTTCAAGAGAAGTTTCCACGCGTTAAAACAATCGCTAATCGTGAAAACACCGGCTTTTCGAAGGCTAATAACCAAGCGATTCGCGAAGCGACCGGTGAATACATACTGCTGTTGAATCCGGATACTGTCGTTGAGGAAGATACGTTCCGTAGGACGATCGATTTCATGGACCGGCATCCGGATGCCGGCGGATTGGGTGTTAAGATGATCGATGGCAGTGGAAAATTCCTGCCGGAATCCAAAAGAGGACTACCTACACCTGAGGTGGCATTTTATAAGATCTTCGGACTTTCATTTCTGTTTCCCCGCTCCAGAAGATTCGGCAAATATCATCTTGGATTCCTGGATAAAGACCAAGTACACGAGGTGGATGTACTATCAGGAGCCTTCATGTTGCTCCGTAAAACGACACTTGAAAAGACCGGTCTGCTCGACGAGGACTTTTTCATGTATGGTGAAGACATTGACCTATCCTACAGGATACAAAAGTCCGGGTATAAGAATTATTATTTTCCTGACACCAGCATTATTCACTATAAAGGAGAGAGCACCAAGAAAACGAGCGTGAATTATGTATTCGTATTCTACAATGCGATGATAATTTTCGCCAAAAAACATTTCTCACCATCAAACGCCACGACTTTCTCATTCTTCATCAAGTTCGCCATTTATCTCCGGGCATCGATGGCTTTGATGATGCGACTGATAAACAAGCTTTTTCTTCCTGCGCTTGATTTCATGCTCTTGTTCTCGGCCATGTTTTTTCTGAAAAACTATTGGGGAGAAAAAGTGAATGTGCATTACCCGACGGTCTATATGCAATGGGCGGTACCCTCCTACCTTATCATATGGATGTCGTCTGTCTATTTCATCGGTGGCTACG
>JBJSZR010000225.1:0-4010 GCA_046090385.1 Bacteroidota bacterium | reverse complement strand
GGATGGCTGGGAATCGTCTATTGATGCAATGTTAGAAAAGGTCATAGCATACGACGGACAACCGGTCACAGAAGTTCATATAGTGGGAGGAGTTCACCCGAAAATGGATCTTGAATTTTTCTGTGAATTGTTGCGTCGAATACGCATTCATCGCCCCGAGCTCCATATAAAAGCGTTCACGGCTGTTGAACTTGATTATATGTTCCGAAAAGCAAAAGTCGATGTCAAGGAGGGTTTGACCCGACTGAAATCCGCAGGACTGGATTCATTGCCAGGTGGTGGGGCGGAAATTTTTGATGAAGCAGTCAGAAACGAAATTTGTGCAGACAAATGCTCATCTGAGCAGTGGTTGCATATCCATCAAACGGCACATGAGTTGGGAATTCACTCCAATGCTACTATGCTATACGGGCATATCGAGAACTTTTCCCATCGGATCGATCATATGGGCCGACTCAGGGATCTTCAGGATAAAACAGGAGGTTTCAATACGTTTATTCCACTTAAATTCAGGAATAAGAACAACGAAATGTCAGCAATCCCCGAAGTTGGCCTGATGGACGATTTAAGATGCTATGCAGTTGCCAGGATCTTCCTTGACAACTTCAATCATGTAAAAGCCTATTGGCCGATGATTGGAAGACAAACCGCTCAACTCTTACAATCTTTCGGTGTCGATGATCTCGACGGAACTATTGATGATTCCACAAAAATCTATTCCATGGCAGGGGCGGAGGAACAGATACCTTCACTTTCTACACCACAACTTGTTGACCTGATCAAGCATGCGGGTAGGTCACCCATAGAGAGGGATACGCTTTATAATGTAGTAAGGGACTACTCGGAAGCCATGGCCTGATTGCCAAGGCTGACATTCATTCTTCCTGGTCGCCTGACAGTTTCCTGTTTTCAGTATAGCCTCTCCATTTTTCCAAAACCATCCTGAAGTCGTCGGGAAGTGGCGATTCGAAGAAAAGCTTCTTTCCGCTTGAAGGATGAGTGAAACCCAATGTGGCTGCGTGTAATGCCTGTCGAGGTAAAAGTGAAAAGCAGTTTTCTACGAATTGACGGTAGCGGCTGAAAACGGTTCCCTTTAGGATTTTCTCTCCACCATATGATTCATCATTGAATAAGGGATGGCCTATATGTTTCATGTGAACCCTGATCTGGTGCGTTCTTCCGGTCTCCAGCCGGCATCTTACCAAGGTTACATAACCGAACCGCTCTATTACGTTGTAATGGGTCACCGCATGTTTACCCACGACAGGGTCGACATAGACCTCCATGACTTTCCTGTCCTTTTGGCTGCGAGCGATGTTTCCTGTGATAGTTCCTTCGTTCTCCTTGAAATCCCCCCACACCAATGCCAGATAATTGCGTTCGATCGTATGTTCGAAGAACTCTTTTGCCAGTCCCGCCATGGCACGGTCGCTCTTCGCTACTACCATCAGACCCGATGTGTTCTTATCTATCCGGTGTACGAGTCCGGGTCTGTGCATGGCTCCTTCACGAATCGGCAGACCTTCAAAATGATAAACGAGTGCATTCATCAAGGTTCCTGTATAGTTGCCGACTCCCGGATGCACGACAAGGCCTGCGGGTTTATCCAGAACCACAAGGTCATCATCTTCATACACGATATTTATCGCTATGTTCTCTGGTATCAATTCGAATTCCTTTACAGGTTCCGGTAATACGATCTGGATCAGATCTGACGGTTTTACCTTGTAACTGGATTTCGATTCCTTTCCATTCACCAATACACATCCCGCATCGCATGCACTTTGTATCCGGTTTCGTGAAACGCCTTCAAGACGATTCATCAGGAATTTGTCAATGCGTAAAGGCGCCTGGCCTTTATCCACCACGATGCGGTGGTGCTCGTATAATTCGTCCTGTTCGGATGTCTCCAGATCGATGTCACTCATGTTAGCTTAGCGCTGAATGACAATCACACGTGAGCCTGATTCGGTCTTGTCAGGATTTGTAATCCGCAACAGATAAGAGCCTTGGGGCAGATTGGAGGTAGGAATTACAGTCTCCAGACGGCCGGTACTTATCAAGGAACCTTGTAAGGAGTAAATTTCATATTCCAGTAGTCGTTCATCTTTGGTGATGACTTGAATCAGTTGGTCGGCAGGTTGCGGGGAAATGGAGAATGGAATCTGTTGTACAGGTTCATCGATACCTATCACTCCGGTTCCGAGGGTATCACCGAATAGTGGACGCATCATCCATGAACCTTGAACCGAAGAGCTGTCCCAAAAACCATCTACCTGATAAAACATATGTTCGTGACGGTCGATATTCTTATCCAAGCCGAGTCCTATCAGAATCGCCGGATTATTCTGGATGAATCCTATCCATACAGGTCCGGGTTGTACCACCAATAGTGTATCGAACAAGTAACGGGCAAATCCGTTGATACTGTCAATGTTCTTGGGTCGTTGGTTGATCTGACGGTAAACAAGGTTGTCGGAGTTGGAGGGTACACTCACCTGATCCCACAAGCATAACTGGATAAGCGTGGATGCCACATTCACACCCGTCGGATTGAAATAGATATCGATTCCGCGAAGTGTGTCAGGTTTTTTTACATCGAAATGATAGGCCATCTTCACACCTGCATTGCCCGTGACGCCATAGCCAACTTCCGCTGAACCGTCATCGTAGGCATAATAATTATCAAAGGTCTGGCGATACCTGACAGTATCATTATTGAGATTAGACTGCACACCTGTAATGGATACAAAGTTCTTCATCAGGTATTCCGCTTTGGATGCGGATGTGACTGGAAAGGTGAAGTTTCCGATACTCGTACTGAATGGGACTATGGTATTCGAACTGCCCGAAAGTGTCGACGGAATTGAACTCAACAGGGTGTTCCCAAATTCATCTTTTATGGTTGCGACATAGGTGAATGAAGTCTGCCCATAATCGATATTCCGGATGGAATCTTTGAATGCAGTTTTCAGTTCTGCCGATTGAGAGGGCAGTGATTTGTAGTGCTCGTATGGCATCGATTCGAAATCTTTCAGCAAAGAATATTGCAGACGAATGAATCCGTTATCGCGAATAGGGTCATTGAGGGTGGAGTTGGCCTTCAAGGTGATGTAATCCAGATGCCAGTGGTCACGGTTGCCGTTGACAGTCGCATAGTTGTAAAAGCGGAAACGAAATCCGCTGTGTTTGAATGTAGGGCGCGATACACGAATGCTGACACGCTGAAAAACGGTATCAGCTCTTCCAGGAACTGACCATATGTGGTTCCATATTCCGGCGTTGTCAAGGAACTGAAGTACCAGTGAGTCTCCGTTCTCCGGTGCATCTCCCAGGCCTTGAGGTTGATAAAAAAAGCTGAGCCAAACGGAAGTGTCGTTGAAGAAAGGGGAGAGGTCAATAGTTGTCGAGGTGAGATAGTCAGCTATCTGGCTTTGAACCGCATTGATGTTATAGGGATTGCCACGTTTATCCAGCCCGTCGAACGTAGCGACTCCGATGGTTAGTGGATTATCAGGGTAACTGCTGTTCACGAACACGTTGCTGTCAATCCATAGATCCGTTTGCGGGTAAACACCTTCGCGGGAAAAATCATCTATGAAAGGCAGATTGACGGTCTGTGAGGTTGTCCTGAGGTTATTATCGGTTGTGTGAATGTATGTCGCTTTCAGAGCCTGGTTGGTACTGAGCGGGAATACCTGTTCCTGACCATAGCTCTCGAGCCGGAAAAGAATACTTAAAATGAAAATGATTCTGCTGAGATTCATTGATAAGGCAAGATACGATTTACGTTGGAGAGTATTGGTCTTTGTCAGTGGAGGTAAATCGATACGACTTCTCCCTGTATGAGCACAGCCTCCTCACCGGCTTCAGGGACTTGGCGGTACACAGTGGCTTTTGTGGTATCGCGCGATTCGAAATCGAATTCTACAACCCCGACTTCCAACTGGGATCCATGTAAAACGAAGGTCGCTTCCTCCAATGTAAGCCCAATCAGATCAGGTATCGGA
>JBJSZR010000224.1:0-4680 GCA_046090385.1 Bacteroidota bacterium | reverse complement strand
GGGTGGAACAGCAGTCGGTACCGGAATCAATACTCCACGAGGATACGATGTCAATGTAGCTGCACATATTTCCAAGCTCACAAGACTTCCATTCCGTACAGCTGAAAACAAATTCGAGGCGCTTGCAGCGCACGATGCAGTGGTAGAGGCTCACGGTGCTTTGAAAACAGTTGCTTGCTCATTGATGAAGATTGCCAATGATGTCAGATTGCTTGCTTCAGGTCCGCGCTGTGGTATCGGTGAGATTCATATACCCGATAACGAGCCAGGCTCATCCATCATGCCAGGAAAGGTGAATCCCACTCAGTGTGAAGCCATGACGATGGTAGCGGCACAGGTGCTCGGTAACGATGTGGCCATCAATATCGGGGGAGCTACCGGTCATTTCGAGTTGAATGTCTTCAAGCCCGTAATGATTTACAATTTCCTTCACTCTGCCCGTCTCATCGGTGATGTTTGCGTTTCATTCAATGATAAATGCGCTATAGGTATCGAACCTATTCATGCGAACATCGAACGAAATCTCCAGGAATCACTGATGCTTGTTACGGCTCTGAACATCCGCATAGGCTATTACAAGGCTGCAGAAATTGCTCAGACAGCCCACAAAAACGGATGGACATTGAAAGAAACGGGAGTAAAACTCGGATACCTTACTGCTGAGCAATTTGATGAGTGGGTGGTTCCTTCAGAAATGGTAGGCGATATCCACTGATTGATTCTTTGATATCCTCAGACGTAACGGTCGCCTTTCTTCAGCTTCACATCGTTCACTAGGTTACGGACTTGTTGTTCGTCATCCTTCGGACAAATCAACAATACATTGTCGGCAAATACCACGATGTAATTCTCCAGGCCCTGTATCACCGCAAGTTTGTCGGAGGGAAGGTTGATGATGCAGTTGGAGGTCTTGTCCAGCATCACATGCTGCCCGACGACCGCATTGCCGGTATCATCGTGAGGTAGTTCTTCATAAAGGGATTTCCAGGTGCCCAAATCACTCCAGCCGAATTCGGCACTGAGTACATAAACGTTCTTAGCTTTCTCCATGATTCCATAGTCGATGGAGATATTGGTACACTTTTCATAGGCACCTTTGATGAACTCTGATTCGCTTGCTGTTCCGTAATTCGCCTTTCCTTCTTCGAATAGAGTGTGCATGTCAGGCAAATGTTGAGCGAATGCTTTAAGGATACTGTCGGCACGCCATAAAAAGATACCTGCATTCCAAAGGAATTCTCCCGATTTGAGGAAGAACTTCGCCATATCAAGATTGGGCTTTTCAGTGAAAGTCTTGACGCGGGATATCCCTTCATCGTTATCCTCCTGAAACTGGATGTAGCCATATCCTGTATCCGGACGACTGGGTTTGATTCCGATGGTTAGCAAGTGGTCGCCTGAAGCTGTGAACTCCAATCCCTTCAGCACAGCTTGTTGGAAGCTGGTTTCGTCTTTGATCACATGATCGGAGGGAGCTATGAGCAGATTGGCTTCAGGGTCTTTCGAAATGATGCGTGATGCCGCGTAAGCGACGCAGGGGGCCGTGTTGCGGCGTAAAGGCTCAGCGAGTACCTGTAATCGGTCGATTTGAGGTAGCTGGGTGTATACGTGTTCGAGATAACTTTCGTTGGTGACGATATAGATGTTTTCCTTCGGACAAACTTGAAGAAAACGTTCGTAGGTCTGCTGGATCAGCGTCTTTCCGGTTCCCAGTATATCAAGGAACTGTTTCGGGAAATTGTTCCTGCTCATGGGCCAGAATCGGCTTCCAATGCCACCTGCCATGATCACACAGTAATTATGTTTCATTTTTTTGAAGTAATTGATGGTCCTAGGCAGTCAGTTCACCCAAGACCTTTTCCAGCTGTGAGAACACATCGCTGATTTGATTTTTATCGCAGGTACCCACTGATAAGCGGTACCATGGTGAGTCATCACTGGCGCCGAAAGCGGAGAAAGGTACGACTGCGAGTTTGGCTTCGTTGAGCAGATGCTGCGTGACCGCTCTCTGATCGGAAAGAACGTTTCCGTCTTTTTTCTTTTTACCGACAAGATCGAATTTGACAGTGAGGTAAATAGCTGCCTGAGGAGCTATGGCCTCGACGGAAAAGCCTTTCGATTTCAATTGTTCGAATCCGCGATGGAATGCGACGAGCCTGTCTGAAACTTCCTTTTTGAAATCAGACAGAAACCTATCCACCTGTTCGTTTTTTTTCAAATAATCCGCTGAGGCGATCTGTTCCGCCTTTGGCGCCCATGCGCCGATATGGGAAAGTATCGCTTTCATCTTGTCGATGATACGTTGGGGGCCGAATGACCAGCCGACACGGATTCCTGTGGCTGCCAGTGATTTCGATAGCCCGTCAACAAAAATGGTGTATTCACGCAACTCCGGGCGGATTCTGACCGGATCATGGTGAACATTATCTCCGAAGGTCAACACAGAGTATATCTGGTCGCACATCAGGTACAATGGTTTTTGACTCTCATCACGGCGGGCATTTTCTTCAACGACCAGATCACAAATCGCTTCAAGCTGTGATTTATTGAATACCGTTCCGGTAGGATTGAGAGGGGAACACAATGCCAGAAGACTGGCATCTTTGAGATATGGGCGCAATTCTTCTGCGGTAGGCATGAAGTTGTTCTCCGGTTTTGTTTCTACTAAAACCGGTTTTGCAGAGGATAAATGACAGTAGTGGTTGTTGTTCCATGACGGAACAGGAAACACAACAGTGTCTCCCGGATCCAAGAGCGTGATGTAGGTGGCGTAAATCAAAGGTCTTGCGCCCCCTGAGATAAGGACTTCATCAGGAGAGTAATTCAGGCCTTGTCTTTCTTTCACGAAGTCGGAAATGACCTTCCGTAACTCGAGCATACCATTGGCTGCAGGGTAATTGGTATGACGATGTTCGTAGGCATCGATAATGGCATCATTCAGTTCGCCGGGGATAGGAAAAATGGCAGGATCGAAATCACCAATCGTGAAATTGTAAATGTGTTCACCTTGCCGCATTTTATCATTGATTTCGGCGGCCAGTTTGATGATCTCTGAACCGATCAGATTTTCGGCCATTTCCGAAACCGGCAAAGGAGTGCGGCGAGTGGACATTCGACTAAATTTTGAATCGCAAAGGTACTTTTAATTTGCCGTAAAAAGCACCCTCAAGTTTGCCTGTAATCCACTGATTTGCAATATATAAAACGTGCCCTACGCCCTCATTGCAAAAGCTCTACTTCGGCTATTGAGCTGACGAGGTATTCACGACCGGTTTGAATTTCCATACAGCGGAATCTGGTACGGTTGAGCGGACCTTTTTGGAAGGTCATTTTTCGTCTGTCACCGTACAAACGGAAACAAGCACCCTCCGGTAATTCGTCCAGGTGTTTCATTTCCTGTTTATATAACGGATCGTACTTTTTCAATGCCTTGCTCAATTCGGCATCATGGCAACTGGACGATGGCGGATCATGCAAGTGTTTTTCGAGGTGAGATCTTATGTCGTTTGGAAATACATTCCGCTCCAGGAAAAATCCCATCAAATATCTGAATTCAGCTTTCCATTCTCTCCCATGTGCATCATGTCGCGGTCCGTGCTTCAGGTAGCAATGCAAGTGGGCGACTTCGTGAGTGAAAGTTATCAGGAATGCATACGGATTCAGATCATGATTTACAGTTATACGATGCCCCTTTCCATCACCAAGCGGACGGTAATCGCCCAGCTTCGTTGCACGCATATCTGTTATCTTCAGATGTATGTTTCTGGATACGATCCAGCGTGTACAAGTGGGTACGGCTTCAGAGGGCAGATATCTGGCCAAGACCGATTCGATGGTTTCGGACATAGGGTAATGATTCCTTCAAAACAAAATACGTAAAGGATCGGCTCCTCGAGGAATTTCCGGATCAGGGTTTCAACAGTTGAAAAGCGAAAAGAGCCGAGAGGTAAGCCAATCCGCTCATATAAACGAATTGGATGACAGGGTATTTCCATTTCTGGGTTTCACGGTATACCGTAGCAAGTGTGCTCATGCACTGCATGGCGAATGCATAGAACAACATCAGAGAAAGCCCTACAGCCAACGTATAACGGGGGGCACCAGTTTCTGGATTCATTTCATTCTGAAGTTTTTCTTTCAATGTAGATGTCGCGTTTTCTTCGTCACCGACACTGTAAATGGTGGACATGGTTCCAACGAAAACTTCCCGCGCGGCAAAGGAGGTGATCAATGCGATACCGATTTTCCAGTCATAACCGAGCGGCTTGATGGCAGGTTCGATAAGATGTCCCAATCTGCCTGCATACGAGCCTTCGAGTTTTTTTGCCTGAAGTTCGCTTTGCAAGGAGTTTGCATCAGAACCTGTACTAGCGAGCTTCACGGCATGTTCTTTCTCTATTCTGTCAAAGGTATCGCCGGGTGCGAAGGATGATAATACCCAAAGTATGATGGAGATGGCCAGAATGACTTTTCCTGCATCGAAAAGGAAAATCTTCACTTTTTCCAGAATGTGGATGATGATCGTTTTCCAGCGAGGTATCCGATATACCGGTAATTCCATCACATAAAAACTACGCTCTTTGGATTTGAAGAAGTATCGCATGGTCCATGCAGCGAACAAGGCTGCGACAAATCCGATAATGTAGAGCAACATCATCACAAAGCCCTGCAACGAAATAC